>CAXNER010000222.1:0-3370 GCA_964201315.1 Legionellaceae bacterium | reverse complement strand
ATTTGCCTCCAGACGTTTGGGCCTTTATTAAGGAACACGGATTTTTGGGGATGATTATTCCAAAACGTTACGGTGGGTTAGAATTTTCCGCAACGGCACAAATGTCCATTTTAACTAAATTGTATGGCTGCTCGGTGTCAGCAGCGACGACCATTTCTGTTCCTAACTCACTCGGACCTGCTGAGTTATTATTAAAATACGGGACTGAGGATCAAAAAGATTATTATTTGCCACGGTTGGCGACTGGTACTGACATTCCTTGTTTCGCACTTACGGGTCCAAATGCCGGCTCCGATGCGGCTTCTATTCCTGATAAGGGTGTCGTTTGTTACCAGTCTATCAACGGCAAAGACGTTTTGGGGATGCGTCTAAATTGGAATAAACGCTATATTACTTTGTGCCCAGTAGCGACCGTTATTGGATTGGCATTTAAGTTATTTGACCCTGAAAATATTTTAGGTAAAGGAACGGATCTTGGGATAAGTTGTGCATTGATTCCTGCAAATACCCCAGGTGTTACCAAAGGTCGACGCCATTTTCCGCTCAATACTGCTTTTCTAAATGGGCCAACTCAGGGTAAAGATGTTTTTGTACCCCTAGATTGTTTGATTGGCGGGGTAGACCTAGCGGGTCACGGGTGGCGCATGCTCATGGAGTGCTTGAGCGCTGGTCGCGCAATATCACTGCCTTCAAGTGCTTCAGGTGGTTGTCAGGCAGCAGCCTTAGCTAGTGGCGCGTACGCTAGAGTGCGTAAGCAGTTTAACCAACCCATCGCAAAATTCGAAGGTATTGAGGAGCCCCTCGCTCGGATAGCTGCAAATACCTATATCATTGATGCCGCACTGACAATGACTGCAGCTGCTATTGATAATGGTGCAAAACCTTCCGTTGCTGGGGCAATTCTAAAATACCACACAACAGAACGCTCCCGCCAAGTTGTCATTGATGCCATGGATATTCATGGTGGTAAGGGTATTTGTTTAGGGCCTAATAATTATTTAGGGCGTGCTTATCAAACGTCGCCCATTAGCATTACCGTTGAGGGGGCGAATATCTTATCGCGTAGTTTAATTATCTTTGGTCAGGGTGCTATTCGCTGCCATCCCTATGTTTTGCATGAAATTGAAAGCATCAGGAACAATGATATACAGGCGTTTGACGAGGCTATTTGGGGGCATGTCGGATACATGCTAGCAAACCTTACCAAATCGATCGTATTTGCATTCACTGATGCGCGTATGACGAGGGCACCAACGGCTACATTGGGGCGTTATTACCAGTTTATTCATCGCTACAGTAGCAATTTAGCGTTTCTTGCCGATTTTTCAATGGTAACCCTAGGCGGGCAATTAAAGCGGAAAGAAAAACTTTCGGCACGTTTAGGCGATGTCTTAAGTTATTTATATTTAGCCTCGGCTGTTTTGAAGCGGTTTTATCATGATGGGGAGCCTATTGCTGATAGACCGATTGTTGAGTGGAGTTGCCAGCACTTATTAAACGAGTGCGAGTTGGCTATTCAAGGCGTGATTGCTAATTTCCCCATGCGTTGGGCTCGCGTTTTATTGAAAATAATTTTGCAACCGGTTGGTCGTCAGCGGCATAAACCAAGTGACCATTTAGGTCACGAATTGGCTTGTCTCTTGACTGAGCCTAGTGAAGCTCGCTCACGTTTGACTCGTTTGGTTTTTTCAGAGCCACTAGAAAATTGTCCCCTGGGACGATTAGAGGATGCTTTTCTAAAACTTTGCGCAGTTGAGCCGTTAGAAAAAAAGGTTATGCGTGCTGTAAAAGAGGGGAAATTACAAGCACTGACCCTGCTTGAGCAAATCGATGAGGCAGTATTGAACGATATAATAAGCGGCAAAGAGGCTCACTCACTTCGTGAAGCAGAGCTTGCAAGACAGCATGTGATTGCAGTTGATGATTTTAGTCACCACGAGTTGAGTAGAGAAGTCGATTGTGCAGAGTTAAAGGCTAAAAAGAAGGTGACAAACCAAGACAGTCTACCCACTGAAGTTGTTTAAATGCTTTAAGTGGTAATCTAAACGGCCCCCGTCCCGGGTTGCTCTGGAGGGGGGGGGTAGAGAAATGAATTAAACCAGTGCTTCGTCGGGCATAGTGACATTAAGTTCAAGCACTGAGCTATCACCTATGCGCTCTAGATTCACACTGACTTGCTCCCGGCTAATTGGAATGTATTTAGCAATCACGGCAAGTATTTCTTCTTGTAACTTTGGCAAGTAGTCAGGCGCATTTCGCTGGATACGTTCGTGTGAAATAATGATTTGCAACCGCTCCTTAGCGACAGACGCGGTGGTTGTTCGTCTTCGCAAATAATTAAAAATACTCATGCTGAAACATCCTCCTTATTTTTACCAAACAGGCGGCGCAGTAGTCCTTTGCGTTCACAATTCACAAAACGCATGGGCCTTGTTTCACCTAAGAAACGCGCGACGGCATCTTTATAAGCGTGTCCGGCATCACTATTTTCATCAAGAATAACGGGTGTTCCTGTGTTTGAGGCTTTAAGTACAGCCTTAGACTCTGGAATAATACCAATAAGTGGGATAGCCAAAATATCTTTTACGTCCTCGACAGACAGCATTTCACCTTTTTCGACGCGCTCGGCATCATAACGAGTGAGTAACAGATACTCTTCTATAGGTTTACTACCCTCAATAGCACGTTTGGTTTTGCTGGCGAGAATGCCTAAAATTCTATCGGAGTCTCTTACCGACGATACCTCAGGATTGGTTACAATAATGGCTGCATCAGCAAAATACATCGCCATGAGTGCCCCAGCTTCAATACCTGCTGGTGAGTCACAAACGATATAATCGAAGTCTTTGGATAATTCAGTTAGAATTTTCTCAACACCTTCTATTGTCAATGCATCTTTGTCTCTTGTTTGAGAGGCTGGTAGGATGCACAGTTGTGGTAAGCGTTTATCTTTAATCAACGTTTGTTTTAAACTAGCTTCCCCATTGATTACATTAATAAAATCGTAAACCACGCGACGTTCGCAACCCATGATGATATCAAGGTTTCTGAGTCCGATATCAAAATCAATAACGACCGTTTTATGTCCTTGCATAGCAAGACCACACGATATGGCCGCAGAAGAAGTCGTTTTACCTACTCCACCTTTCCCAGAAGTTACAACGATAATTTTTGCCAACTCCGAGCCCACCCTTTTAAGTTAATGATACAGTTGGTTTGAGTTTACACTTTTTTAGTAAATATATTCAACTATCTTGACAAACCTGGGAAAGATAGTAAATCTCTTTCGAAACAAGGCTACGTCCCTAACGGTTTTTTGCAGTCTTCTCCACAGGTTTTCATGAAAAACCAACTGGATTCAATTTCAATG
>CAXNER010000221.1:0-3372 GCA_964201315.1 Legionellaceae bacterium | reverse complement strand
ACTGAATTGATGAAACAAAAGCAATACGCACCTTTTTCAGTAGCTGAAATGGGTTTGTCACTCTTTGTTGCTGATAAAGGTTATTTAGATGATGTGCCCGTGTCTGAAGTTAGTGCGTTTGAAGCGGCCTTGCAAAGTTATATGCATAGCTCACATGCGGCTTTACTGCATAAAATCAATGAAGCTGGCGCTTATGATGATGCCATTGAGTCACAATTAAAAGACGCCGTCGCTGAGTTTAAACGGACAGGTAGTTGGTAGATTAGACTAAATAACGTGATACAGGGCTTGTTTGTAGGCTCATAAAGGTGAAGCAAGATTATGGCTGGTGCAAAAGAAATCCGTTCGAAGATTGCGAGCATTAAAAACACGCAAAAAATTACGCGAGCGATGGAAATGGTGGCGGCAAGCAAAATGCGTAAAACGCAAGAGAGAATGCGCGCATCCAAGCCATATGCGACTAAAATCTATGATGTGGTCAAGCACATTGCTCGCGCGAATTCTGAATACCATCACTCGTTTATGAGTAAGCGAGACATTAAACGTGTGGGTATGATAGTCGTCACGTCTGACCGCGGTTTATGCGGTGGATTAAACGCGAACTTACTACGAGAGACCTTAGTAAAAATGCGCCCTTGGCATGCAGAAGGCAAGGAAATTGACCTTTGTGTTATCGGTCGTAAGGGCCAGGCATTTTTTAAGCGTGTTGGTGGGCGTGTTATAGCCTCTGTTGATCACCTAGGTGATTCTCCAGGTGTTAAAGATTTGATTGGTGCCGTTAAGGTCATGTTGGATGCTTTTTATCAAGGTGAAATCGACGCTCTTTATGTGGTTTCGAATGAGTTTGTTAATACCATGACTCAAAAGCCTGCGATGAAGCAATTGTTGCCATTACCGATTTCAGAAGAAGACAGCCAATCTTTAGGACATCATTGGGACTATATTTATGAGCCTGATGCTAAAGAATTGCTCGACGAACTGTTAGAGCGCTACATTGAATTACAAGTGTATCAATCAGTCGTTGAGAATATTGCATGTGAACAAGCCGCTAAAATGATCGCTATGAAAAGTGCGACAGATAACGCGGGTGATTTAATCAAAGAATTTCAATTGGCTTATAACAAAGCCCGACAATCTGCAATTACTCAGGAATTGGCAGAAATTGTCGGTGGTGCAGACGCTTTATAAGAGGGTAAATGATGAGCTTAGGAACAGTTGTTCAAGTAATTGGTGCGGTAGTTGATGTTGAGTTTGCTCGCGAAGATGTGCCGAAAATTAATGACGCATTAAAATTGGTCGAAGGTGATCTGGTTTTTGAAGTGCAACAACAACTCGGTGACGGTGTGGTTCGCACGATCGCTATGGGCACCACTGACGGTTTAAAACGTGGGGTGCAAGCCAAGAATACAGGCGAGCCTATTCAAGTGCCTGTTGGTAAGAAAACCCTAGGTCGAATTATGGATGTATTGGGCCGTCCAATTGATGATGAGGGCCCTATTGGTGCCGAAGAGCAATGGTCTATCCACCGTCAACCCCCTAGTTATGAAGACCAAGCCGGCAGCCAAGAATTGCTTGAAACCGGGATCAAGGTTATCGATTTGCTGTGTCCCTTTGCAAAAGGCGGAAAAGTTGGTCTCTTTGGTGGTGCAGGCGTTGGTAAAACGGTCAACATGATGGAGTTGATTCGTAATATTGCTATTGAACATAGCGGATACTCCGTGTTTGCAGGTGTTGGTGAGCGTACGCGTGAAGGCAATGACTTCTACCATGAGATGAAAGACTCTAACGTGTTAGACAAAGTATCGCTTGTTTATGGCCAAATGAATGAGCCACCTGGTAACCGTCTACGTGTCGCGTTAACCGGTCTGACCATGGCTGAAAAATTTCGTGATGAAGGCCGTGACGTATTGCTCTTTATTGATAATATTTATCGTTACACCTTGGCCGGCGTTGAAGTGTCTGCCTTGCTAGGCCGTATGCCTTCAGCCGTAGGTTATCAGCCTACGTTGGCAGAAGAAATGGGCATGCTACAAGAGCGCATTACTTCAACTAAAACAGGGTCTATTACATCAATACAAGCCGTATATGTTCCTGCAGATGACTTAACTGATCCATCGCCCGCGACAACATTTGCGCATTTAGATGCAACAGTTGTGCTATCGCGACAAATCGCAGAGCTTGGTATTTACCCAGCAGTTGATCCATTGGATTCAACCTCTCGTCAATTAGATCCATTGGTTGTGGGTCAAGAGCACTATGATACTGCTCGTCGCGTGCAACAAACTTTGCAACGTTATAAAGAGCTGAAAGATATTATTGCGATTCTTGGTATGGATGAGTTGTCGGAAGAAGACAAGCGTGTTGTGTCTCGTGCGCGTAAAATCCAACGCTTTTTGTCACAACCCTTTTTCGTCGCAGAAGTGTTTACAGGTTCGCCTGGGAAGTATGTGTCGCTTAAAGATACCATTAAAGCCTTTAAAGGTATTTTAGCTGGCGAGTACGATGATTTGCCTGAGCAGGCGTTTTACATGGTTGGTAACATAGACGAAGCGGTTGCGAAAGCTAAAACCTTATGAGGCAGTTAGACATGGCTATAACAACACATTTGGACATTGTCAGCGCCGAGAAGGAAATTTTTTCAGGTATTGTTGAAATGGTGGTGGCATCAGGTGAGCTTGGTGAAATTGGTATTACTCCAGGCCACGCGCCACTGTTAACTGTGTTAAAGCCTGGTGAGGTTCGCGTGACCCTCCCGGGTGGTGAGCAAGTGGTATATTACGTCTCTGGCGGTATGCTTGAGGTGCAGCCGTTTTATGTCACAGTGCTTGCTGATGCTGTAGAACGTGCTGAAAATCTCGATGAGGCAGCAGCACTTGCTGCTAAAGCACGCGCAGAAGAAGCCATTGCTAATAGAGGTGTTGAGCTAGATTACACTTTGGCATCAGCTGAGTTAGCGCGTGCGGTTGCTCAAATTCGTGCCATTCAAAAGGTTAGAAAAACTCTAAAATAAACAGAGCATGGGGCCTAGCAATTTGGGCCTCTTTCAGACACTCATTCTTCAAGTTGTGGCGCTGATAGTACTGTAATGTTCTTTTTCAATTTCGACCCTGGATTCGCAAGGGTTTTTTTGTCAAACTTATTAAAATTATGAAAAAATAGGCTATTAGGTTCAAATTTTCTTTTTTTGCTTAGATGATCATCTGCTGGATCCATTGAGATAGTTGAATCACTTGGTATAGTCTGCGTGGCGCTTGGTAGTGCGAGCGGACTAAAGTGCTCATATTTCTTGAATCTAACTCTAGAAAATTCCATGATGGCCGCATCGATGCTGATTCGCGCTCGACTATCTGCTCTAAGCATCGCCTGAAGTGT
>CAXNER010000220.1:0-3389 GCA_964201315.1 Legionellaceae bacterium | reverse complement strand
CTACCTGTCACGGCGGGTGCTGATCCAGTATGGAACGATGGCAGATGAATGATAGGGCTAATGGCCAAAACCAATAACAAGTAAACGCCCAGCTTGCCAAACATCAAACCGCGGTTCACATAATCCACTGTACGAATGCCGTTATAGACCACCAAACTGAATAGTGCTGTAAAAATAAGCGAGGTCAACCATGTGGGAACATCAATATGTGCGTGCCGCAACACGCCATTAAACACATCGCTTCCGCCTGAAATATAAGCTGACAATAACGAGTATAGTAAAACCAAATAGGCAATCCAGGCAACCACCTGCCCCGGAAGACCCAGTGTTGACTTGGCCATGGAAATCATATTGCTGCCTGAAGGTAAGCGTAGATTCACCTCAAGAATCAAAAATGCGCCCGCGGTCATGATAAGCCAACACACTATCATCGAAACAATGGACGTCGCGATACCCGCTTCAGCCGTTGCAACCGGCAATGCCAACATCCCACCGCCGATTGAAGTACCAACGATGAGTAAAATACCGCCCAATAATTTTGAATTCAACACAGAGAAGACCTTTTATTGTATCAATTTAATACACAATGTTAACTGGTTCGGCGATAAATGTCAACTGTATTGGATACTTTATACTGCTGTCCCGCCTTACGTTGGTACCCTTATTTCCAACACCGCCGTACTCAGAAACAATTGTTGGCTCAAGTTTCATAGTTAGGATCGCAGCATCTTCTTTGGAAATTAAATTCACCGACCCAGCTTTTTACTTAGAACAGCACTTTTATCGATTGGATCCTTATGCTTAAAAAGGGAGGGCCTTACTGGAGGAGCAGGGTCCTCGTCTTGTGAAGCAGGTAAGTCTGAGACCGTTTCATCCGAGTCCGTTTGTGCTGATTTCGTTTCATCTAAAGGAGAAGTAGATGGAGCAGAAGAAAAGACGTTTATTATCCAGTGATAGAAGTTGCTAAATAACATTTTTATTGCATCTGTAAGTCGAGTGAAGCGTTCATGTAATTTTCCAAAAACACCAGTATTGATGTTTTGCTGCTGATTGGCTGTATTTGAATGATTAGAATCATTTTTGTCGTGGGTAACTGATCGCACGTCATCCGGAGGCTCCGGAGGATGTACAATAACAACTTTGGGGATAGAAATAATCCCTTCGATCAATTCAATCGTTGGATTTTGTGCTTGAGTAAAGGCTTCTTCCATCGCTAGAGAAATTCCATCTTCCGCTGATTCGAATTGTCGAACCCTACACACATAATTAAGTGCCAATTTAATAAGGCGCTCATTCATTTCAAAAACCAGATATTGATTCTGCCCGGCTTGTTTTCCCCAAGGACCTTTCCTACCTAATAATTGGACTCTCCCTCCGTCTGCTAGTTGTGTGGGAGGATATCCTGGCTCAGTGACTTGCGTTAAAGCTGGATCTAGATTAGGGTTTTGTGAAGAAAATCGCCATACATTTTCATCTTCGTTAAAATATAATACCTGCCAATGTCCCAATCCTGCATGCACGACTCCAGCCTCATCTTTACCTTGGTTGGTTCCTTTACGAAGCAGGTAGAATTTACTTCGTTCAAGTTTACAAAGATCTTTTAAAAAAGTTTTCTCACTGGACCCATCCCACGCGCCTTCAAGACAAGATGGAGGCTCAGCAATCCAACACGATCCAAGATCTATTTGTTCATCATTTTCTCTTGTTTCGAAGCTAATTTCCGTTTTTAACATTCTATCGGCAAGAAAAATAAGAGCGTCGTCAGCACAACTATTACCATCACGAGATTACTTCGGCGGCATAATATACCTTTCTAAGTAGGTTAGATATCATACATTATACTACATGGCTCTAAAAGAGGATCGCATTACTACGATAAAAAACTTCCAAAATCAATAATTTTTGAAAAATATTCACATTCAGTTACGGCCGTTTGAACACCATTTACATGAATCAATACGGGGCGATAAGAAAAGTTTTTTGGTAAATTAAGTCGGTGAATTTTTTGTTCAACATCGTCTATAACAGATGTGGTAATCTCCGATCTGGAAAATTTTATCTCACATAGATACAAGCAATTAAATTTTGTTTGAATGAGTAAATCAATTTGGCACCCATCATGGGCTTTTGTTTTTTTCTGAAAAAATGGATTGGAAAAAATAATTTCCTCTGCAGGAATGCCTAGCAGGTCTATGATGCGATCATCATTATTTAACACAAGATTTTCAAATTGCAATCCAAGAATACTGTCCCACCCAGGTAGGGTCGTGACTGATATTTTTTTAAAAACACCTTTCTCAATTTTTGTTTTATTGGGTTTTATGTATTTCAAATAAAATCGCACATAATTATCTTTCAAACGATAATGACTTAACTTCGAGGTTTTACCGTCTTTCAAACGCCATGTATAGTCTCGTGATACAAATCCTGCTGTAGTTAAGTCCGACAAATATTCACTAAGGTCCCCGGTTTTACTCCGATTACAGCTGGCTATGATTTCATCCTGATTGGCAGTGCCAACAAGCAGTTTATCAATGATTTTTTTATAAATCTCACTTCTCGTGCCAAAAATATCCGAAAATATCCGTTCAAACTCACCCAGTAAAGGCGCATTGGGTGAAAAACACATCGACCTAATATTATCTTCTGCACTTTTATTGGGATTGATTAACTCCAAGTATCTAGGCACACCACCAGTAATGGATAATACTTTTAGTTTTTCATAAGCAGAAACCCTGTCTCGATACTTTCCCCAGAATTCATTACAATTCTCAATCGAAAGTGCAGGCAATTTCATATACAACGAAGGTCGTCCCAAAAATAAAGTGCTATTAATAATATTTTTTTCAATCCATGATGAGACTGATCCACATAAGACCAACATCAGTTTCGGGTTCTTTTTAAATTGCAGATCCCAAACATTTTTCAATTTACCTAAAAACGTTGAGTCCAATGATCCCATCCATGAAATTTCATCAAACAAAATGACTATTTTCCCCTTGCTGGTATGTTTAGCCAAAAATGTAAATATATCACCCCAATCAGGCATGCTAAATAATGGCATATTCAACTGTTCGCCCAGTTGACGAGTAAACTCATCTCTCTGCATCTGAGCGGTTGTCTCTTTTGTGGGGGCAATACCTGCTATAGAGCAAAAGGTATGATTTTTGGCAAATTCCTCAATCAATCTACTTTTACCTATTCGTCTACGTCCCTGCACAATCACTAAATTAGCAACATTATTTTGCTGCAATTCATTCAGCTCTCGAAGTTCTGCTACTCGACCCACAAACATTGCATTTCACCCACATTCGGCTAAATAGGTCGTCCATTCTAGCAGAATATTAGCCGCACCAAAATAGGTTTCTTTAATTTGGTGCGGCTGAATA
>CAXNER010000219.1:0-3408 GCA_964201315.1 Legionellaceae bacterium | reverse complement strand
GATGAGGTTATTTGTGCTGATCTTCATGATATGGATGAAATCAATAATCGGTTAGGGGGCAAAAAATTCAACTACATTATTTTTTCTGATGTGTTAGAACATCTTTTTGATCCTCTGGCCGTGTTACGCAGTTATTTGCCGTTTCTAGCTGAGGATGGAAAATTATTGGTTTCTTTGCCCAATGCCGTAAACTGGCAAAATCGTTTTTATGTTCTGTTGGGCATGTTTAATTATGAAATGACTGGTGTGATGGATCGCACGCATATTCGGTTTTTTACCTACAGTTCGGCTAAAAAAATGCTTGAAGCAAGTCAATGTGTTCTTCTGCGTGTCGATAGTACTCCTTTTATTGTTCGTGCTTTTTTGCCAGTGATTAAAGTTCTATTAAATAAAATGAATACTAAAAAAAATAACAGCGACAATATTAAACGTATGATTGAATCGCCTTATTTTAGGTTCTACAAAAAATATGTTTATCCAATAGAATATTGGATAACTCGAATGATACCTTCTTTACTCGCTTTTCAGATTATTTTGGTTGCACGTAAGCGGTTGAAATAAAATAGGAATATTGTGGATTTAATAGGAACACGCGTTACGGTCGCTATGATCAGTATGAATGAAGAGCAGTCAGTTGCTATAGTCATTAAGAAAATTCAGAGTGTCATTCCAGGTGCTGAAATATTAATTGTTGATTCTAGCAACGATCAAACCCCTGTGATTGCTTTCGCACTTGGTGCTAAAGTTATTCGTCAATTTCCGCCACGAGGGTATGGAGTGGCGATGATGACAGTGTTACGGGAAAGTACTCGAGAAGTAGTGGTTACCATGGATTGTGATGACACATACCCTACTGAAAAAATACCTGAATTGGCGGCACTTATTCTTGATAAAGATTATGATCTGGTTGATGGATCACGTCTTAAAAATAAACCGCGAGCAATGCCTTGGTTGAATTATTTTGCCAATGTGTTTTTTGCGGGGATTGCGTCGGTTTTTTTTCTAAGAAAATTAACAGATCTACATAGCGGCATGCGTGCTTACCGTAAAAGCATGATTGATGAACTGCATTTTGAAGCAGAAGGGGATGCATTGCCCGTTGAGCTACTCTTAAAACCTATCCTTTATGGTTACAACGTTCATGGGGTGTTTATTGATTATCAGGAACGGGTTGGGCAAAGTAAAATGCGTCCGTTGAAGAGTGCTTGGTGGACTCTAAAAAGAATTATCAACATACGGTTGTTAAACGTTAATAAACTAGGTGCTACGAAAAAAAACCAAGGTCGTTTGTAGCCACTTAAGAAGAGAAGATTAATGCGCAAATTCATTACTTTCGTTTCTCAAAAATTCGTTGTTTGGAAGATAAAATTTTCTTATCGAGTGCGATGTTTCATTGGTGAATGTTGTCATTTCTTTTTTCAATGTATAAGCGTTGAATTGCGTGGATGCCGTGAGCACACAACTTTAATTTCAAATGCAACCTATAGTCCCTGGATGGTAGATAGCCAATTTTGTGCGGTAATGAAAAATATAGCCTCTCACTCCTTACTGGATAAAATGCGCCTGTATGAGTTGTGGCAACTTGCTAATCAAGTAAGTCATCTTCCTGGAAATGCTATTGAGGTAGGTTGTTGGCGTGGTGGTGCCGGATGCCTGCTTGCAACTCGCATCACAGAAGGTACAAAAAACGTGACAATGTTTTTATGTGATACTTTTCGTGGAATTGTTAATGCGGGTCGTTATGATAGGTTTTATCGAGGGAGTGAGTTAGCTGATAGCAGCGAAACTATTGTAGCCGATTTGGCTACACGTATGGGTATACAGAATGTAACCATTCTCACAGGTGTTTTTCCTGAGGAAACGGGCGCGCAAATTGAAGGCCATTTATTTAAGTTTGCCCACATTGATGTTGATGTTTATCAAAGTGCACGAGATGCTTTTGAGTGGTTGCTCCCTAGGTTAGTTAACGGTGCCATTGTGGTTTTTGACGATTATGGTTTTGCATCTACAAATGGCGTACGTCACTTTATTGATGAATTACAGGGTAGAGCTGATGTTGTTATCATACGAAATATTAACGGCCAAGCTGTGATTATAAAACGCTAGGGATTGAGCGATGTTATCTATTGCATTAATTGAACGACTTGAATCAAAACGAGTATATCTCTGGTTGCTCACTATTATTTTCCTTACCTATCTTGTGTTACAAGGGTGTTATATTGCTTATGCTAAATTTTCTATGGATGATTTTTGGCTCGCATACCATACGATCCATTATAAAACGGGCTTGCCCTACCGCGATTTTTCTCCTTATAAATCGGTGTTAGGCTATTATGTTTTTCTTGTACCCATGACCTTTTTTCATGGTGTTCTTAATCCGTTGTTGTACACGAAGGCATGGATTGTATTGCTTAATGTTGGTTTTTTAGGTGGCGCATCCTTTTGGATGAGAAAATTCTTTTCTCAAAAAGCGATTATAATGAGCCTCCTGCTTGTTATTTCAACGCCAACATTTCTTCTTTATTCCTCTGAAATCCGTGTTGATTTATTGGCTTATTGGTTCTGTTTAATTAGTGTTTTATTTCTCTTTGAAAAAAAATATTTTTTAGCGGGCTTGAGCATTGGTTTGGGCTTTCTTATTTGTCAAAAAGCGGTGATATATATAGCGGCAACCGAATGTGGTTTATTTGGGTATTGGGTGATGAATGAACGCACCTGGAAAATGATAAAAAATATGTTTTTATTTAATCTAGGGGCGTTATTGACCTTGTGTGTATATATTAGTTTCTGGTCTTATTATTCCAGCCTATCTATTGTATTAGGAAGCTTATTTTATGAGCCGTATATGCTCATTTCTGTGGATTGGTATGTTCATGCACGATCTTATATGTGGGGTGTAATTTCTGCTAATAGTGTGGTGCTGATTTTGTTAAGCCCCTTGATTTTAATTGGTTCACTTTTTCTGCCGGTAAAAAATCGTACGTTTATCATTATATATGCACTAGTAGTAATCCTTTACATAGTTACTTGTAAACAACCTTTTTGTTATTTTCCACTGGTAGCGGTACCTGCTTTACTCGTTCTTTTTTCGGCATTTTTTTCAGCATTTTATGTGTATTTCCAGACAACTTTACGGGTTAGTTCTAGCAATGGTCTCTTGTATATAACAGTGGTTTTTTCAGTAGTGTGTTTTTGTGTTTTGGGATCTCTCGTGTGTTTTATTAGCAATTTTACTGATTATAGTGGCCGTTATCAAAAATCAATGATTTATCTAATGGCTAGTTTATTAAAGGAAGGGGATGGTTATATTGCGGGTGTTCCTTTGTTAAGGGATGTAGAGCAACCAATTCCTGGATTAAAGCATCTCGTATCTCAGAGCATTGGTTATATGTATCAACCTTCAAAAAA
>CAXNER010000218.1:0-3413 GCA_964201315.1 Legionellaceae bacterium | reverse complement strand
TGTTTGCTCGATAAAAATTGCCAATTAAAGGGTTCAATTGTAATCGGGCCACTTTCTGTGTATAAAGTTAGCTTTTTGTCAAAATAGTCTACTAATGCCTGAAGGCTAAGTTTGCCATCATCGACAACCAATTTATTTCCTGTCAGGCTTGCCCGTAATTTATAGGTTAGATCATCAATTTTAAGCGTAAATTCTTGATGATTGATGGGTATTACAATGACATCTTGCTGTTCACCGTTAAGCATGTAGCGGCAGCACCATTGGCTAGTGAGGTGCATTTGCCAGGAAAAGGCGTCTTTGTACAGGGGATCATTCGTCTCATTAATTAGGCTTAAGTAATCAGCGCTCGCAGCCATAATTACCGCCTCTTGCTTATTGACGGGAGGTATTTTAATGGGGTGTTCGGTTAAGAAATGTGTGCTTAAGTTAGCTTTAATAAAATCTGGTTGGTTAATAATGGCTTGTAGAAATTGAATGTTGGTTTTCACACCACCAATGTGATAGTGCTTTAGCGCTTGGTGTAGCCGTTGCAGGGCTTCAGTGCGATCTTCTCCCCAGGCTATTAATTTAGCAATCATGGGATCATAATGCATGGAGATTTCAGAGGTACTGCTCACGCCACTGTCAATACGTAAACCGTGGCCGGTGGGGGGGGCAAGAAAGTGCAGTTGACCAATCGAAGGCATAAAAGCATTCTCAGGATCTTCTGCATAAATCCGACATTCGATAGCATGACCACGGGCATTAATTTGCTCTTGTGTGCAGGGAAGGGGTTCGTTGGCTGCGATTCGTAATTGCCATTCCACCAAATCTAACCCAGTTATCATTTCAGTCACCGGGTGCTCTACTTGTAGGCGTGTGTTCATTTCCATAAAATAGAAATTGTGATCATTGCCAACTAAAAATTCTACGGTTCCGGCCCCTCGATAATCAATTGTTTTTGCAACAGCAATGGCTGCCTTGGCTAACTCACTTCTTAATTTTTTAGATAAATTAGGCGCGGGTGCTTCTTCGATTATTTTCTGATGACGACGTTGAACCGAGCAGTCACGTTCAAAGAGATGGACGATATTGCCATGATTGTCTGCCATGATTTGGAGCTCCACATGGCGGGGGTTTAAGACCAATTTTTCAATCAGCATGGTGTCATCTGCAAAGTACGCTGTGGCTTCGCGGCGTGCGCCAGCTAGCGCTTCTGCAAAATCTGCGTCATTGTGGACAGCACGCATGCCTTTTCCCCCACCGCCACAGGCCGCTTTAAGGAGAATGGGGAAGCCTAAACGCATTGCTTCTTCAAAGAGTTTGGCGTCTGTTTGGTCTTTACCATGGTAACCTGGTGTGAGTGGTATTGCGGTTTTTTCAAGCAATTTTTTAGCTAATTGCTTGGATGCCATTGCCTCCATTGCAAGAACTGGTGGGCCAATAAAGACAATTCCCGCAGCGGCACAAGCGCTCGCAAAAAGTGGATTTTCAGATAAAAAACCATAGCCGGGATGAATTGCCCGGGCTTTACTGGCAATGGCTGTAGCAATAATAGTGTCGATATTTAGGTAGCTTTTACTGGCAGCAGGTTCACCCACGCAAAAAGCGCTGTCTGCCAATGCAACGTGCAGGCTCTCTTTATCGGCAGTGGAGTAAATAGCTACCGATTCAATCCCCATTTTACGCGCAGTTTTTATGATACGGCATGCTATTTCACCACGGTTGGCGATGAGAATTTTATTAAACATAATGAATTAATCCCAATTCGGTGTTTCTTTGTTTAGAAATGCTTGCAAACCCCGCTGTCCTTCTTTTGAGATTCGTTTTTTAGCAATTAATGTGGCAGTAATCAGTTGCAACTTATCATTTATCGGTAGGCCTGCAATTTGATGGACTAACGATTTGGAAGCAACGACAGCACCCGGCGCTAATTGTGCCATTTGTTGGGCATAGTCGAGGGTATAGGTTAATAGCTCCTCTTCGGGGACGCAATGTTGGATGAGTTGTAATTCCAAGGCGCGTTTTGCATCGAAGGTTTCGGCGCTCATGAATAAGCCGATAGCCGCTCTTTCGCCAATGGCTTTAATTACATAAGGGCTAATAACCGCGGGAATTAAGCCTAGTTTTACTTCAGAAAAACAAAAGCGCGCGCTCACCGCTGCTATTGCAATATCGCAGGCGGCAACCAATCCCGCGCCTCCACCAAAAGCGGCCCCTTGTACCATTGCGATGGTAGGTTTTGGGTGGTGGTGCAAGGTATACATCAGTCGGGCTAATACTTGGGCGTCAGCTAGATTTTCTTCTTCACTAAAGTGTGCCATTCGTTGCATCCACAGAAGCTCTGCACCTGCAGAAAAATGGCGACCATGGGCCTTTAGAACAATCACCCGAACCTCTGAATTATCGCGCGCATTGTCTAATAATAACTGCAAATCAGTCAGCAGGACGTCATCAAAAGCATTGTGTTTATTGATTCGATTTAACGTTATCAATAACACATGTCCTTGCTGTTCGTTAAGTATGTCACTCATGTCATATCCTACATACGGAACACGCCAAAGCGTGTTGCTTCAATCGGTGCGTTCAATGCGGCAGACAAGCTTAACCCTAAAATCTTACGCGTGTCTTGTGGCGCTATAACGCCATCGTCCCACAAACGCGCACTAGCGTAATAGGGATTTCCTTGCGTGTCGTATTGCTCGCGTAAAGTTGCTTTAAAGTGCTCTTCCTCTTCAGTCGGCCACAAAGTGCCTTGCTTGGCATGTTTTTCATGGGTTACTTGTGCAAGCACATTGGCCGCCTGTTCACCGCCCATCACAGAGATGCGTGCGTTGGGCCACGTCCACAAAAAGCGTGGATCAAAGGCGCGTCCGCACATGGCGTAGTTACCAGCGCCAAAACTGCCGCCAACAATGACGGTAAATTTTGGAACACAGGCGTTAGCCACGGCCATCACCATTTTTGCTCCATGTTTAGCAATACCGGCCGCCTCGTATTTACTGCCTACCATAAAGCCCGTGATATTTTGTAGAAAAACCAAGGGTATTTTCCGTTGTGTGCATAGCTCAATGAAATGGGTGCCTTTTAAGGCACTTTCACCAAATAAAATGCCATTATTGGCTATAATCCCTATGGGATAGCCGTATAGATGTGCAAAACCACACACCAATGTGGTCCCAAACAATGCTTTGAATTCATCGAATTCGGAGCCATCAACAATGCGCGCAATAATTTCTCTGATGTCAAAGGGTTTACGAGCATCGGTTGGAATGATTCCATTTAATTCAAGCACATCGTACGCAGGTTCACGGCTTTCGATACGGCATTCTATTTTAGGTTTACTGCGGTTTAGATGGCTTATGGCCACCCTCGCCAAGTGGAGAGCGTGCGCATCGTTTTCAGCAAAATAGTCAGCGACGCCTGATTGTCGA
>CAXNER010000217.1:0-3433 GCA_964201315.1 Legionellaceae bacterium | reverse complement strand
AAACCTTGAAAAAACAACAGCAGATGATTCAGACAAACTAGAGCAACTATTTTCTTCTAGCAGTTGGGGAATTATTATTCTTAGTTTTTTCGGTTTTGGCTTGTTACTATCCTTTACGCCCTGTGTATTACCCATGGTACCCGTACTGTCTGGTATCATTGTGGGCCATGGCGAAAACATATCTACCCGCAAGGCTTTCTTACTATCATTAAGCTATGTACTTAGCATGTCTGTCACGTACGCCGCCGTTGGCGCCATTGTTGCGTTAATGGGCAACAATTTACAAATTGCTATGCAATCCCCATGGGCTCTAAGCGTGTTTAGTCTTATTTTTGTTCTTTTAGCCCTTTCTCTGTTTGATTTTTACGAACTACGGCTGCCTGTATCCTTGCAAGCAAAACTTGCAAGCATCACCCGAAGCCAAAGTGGGGGGCACTACTTAAGCGCCGCTATCATGGGTTCATTATCAACGTTAATTCTATCGCCTTGTGTCACTGCACCCTTGATTGGAGCGCTTGGCTATATTGCACAGAGCGGCAACGTGAGCTTGGGCGTTTTATCCTTGTTTTTCTTAAGCCTCGGGATGGGAACACCCCTTCTATTGATTGGCACCTCCGCTGGTAAATTATTACCACGCGCAGGCCAATGGATGAATGCTGTAAAAGCTTTTTTTGGCGTATTGTTACTTGCTGTTGCCATCTATTTAATGGAACGACTGCTACCCACTGTTATTATTATGGGCCTATGGGCAACCTTGCTGATTTTTTCAGGCATCTACCTAGATGCCTTAAATAAAGCCCTTTCTAAACAAGAAAAGTTTCGTCAAGGACTAGGCATCATTCTCTTAGGTTATGGTTTATTAATACTCATTGGTGCAGCTAAAGGCAATGACGACCCATTGCAACCCTTAATAACAAGACATTACAAATCATCTTATCTGAAAACCAAAACCAACGTCGTGGTGGTTAAAACCATTAACGAACTTCAACAAGCACTCGCAGACGCCAAAGGCAAGCCAGTAATGATTGATTTTTATGCAGATTGGTGTGAGTCCTGCAAAGTGATTGCAAGAACCACATTACAAAATAAGCGGGTAAAAACTGCTTTAAATGATTTTGTGGTTCTAAAGGTAGATATCACTGCCAACAACAAAGAATCTAAAGCCCTTTTAGAGCAATTTAACATTGTAGCGCCACCGACGTTTCTTTTTTATGATGCAGAAGGTATCGAATTAAACAAACTACGCCTAGTAGGAGAAGCATCGGCTACTGCTTTTTATACTAATTTAAACAAGACAAAAAATGCATAAGGTCCATGCGTTACCTATAGCATATAACGTGGTAGACGACTGATGCAGTCATTTTACAAAACAAAAAACAAGAGCAAATAACACTGTATTCTTATGACAAAGAAACGTAACCGTTCCTAATGTAATTTTTGCCCATTAGGAACCAGTGGCATAAATGTAGCTAAGCATATTGCACCATTGGCATCGGAAAAACCAACCAACAAGAATTGTGACTTAAACCCCGCAATATTTTTTTCGCTCAGATTGACACACCCAACCACGTGCTTTCCCACTAAAGACTCCGGCGTATAGTGTACCGTCACTTGAGCTGAGGTTTGTAAAACACCGAGCTCCGGCCCAAAATCAACCCAAACTTTGTAGGCAGGATTTTTAGCACGGACAAAGAGCTCTACTTTAATAACAGTTCCTGAGCGCAATTCAACTTTTTCGAATTCCTCGTAAGTAATCATTCTACTCTACCTTTTTCATCCTCTTGAATATCGAGCTTTTTATGTATGGTATGAGGCTCTCTACGCGTTCAATTGCCACATAAAAAACAAAAACCTCGAGCAAGATTAATACCGAGGTCCTAGTCACTTATACCTGGATTTCACTAGTGACGGCCGCCACATTCTCCAAATCACCACAAAATTCTGGCACAAGACTTTGCAACAAGATAAGTAACTCATCTTGTTGATGAGCCATGCTTGCTGTGTTTAACATACGCAGAGTTCGTGTTAATTCACTCCAATCCATTTGTCGAAATTTTGCTTTAAAAAGCTTCTCATGATCTGTCTGTACTAATTGTTCAGATGCATGAAAAAGCTCTTCAAATAATTTTTCACCTGGTCGTAATCCCGTGTATTCAATTGCAATGTCTATTCCAGGCTCTTTACCGGCTAAACGGATCATTTGTTCAGCCAAATAAGTGATTTTTATGGGCTCACCCATGTCCAATACAAATATTTCACCACCTGTTCCACTAACCATAGCCTGGAGAATTAATTGGCATGCTTCAGGAATGGTCATGAAGTATCGCCGAATATCTGGATGCGTTACGGTTAATGGCCCACCTTTTTGCAATTGCTTTTGAAACAAGGGAACCACGCTACCTACTGAGCCCAAGACATTACCAAACCGAACAGTAATAAACTGTGTACTCACACGGGAGTTCAAATTTTGACAATAAATTTCTGCGACGCGTTTTGTTGTACCCATGATGTTCGTTGGGTTCACGGCCTTATCAGTAGAAATAAGAATGAACTTTGAAACACCGACAGCCACGCTGGCTTCGGCGGCAATTTGAGTACCAAGAACATTATTTTGCACAGCCACTCGCACCTGCTCTTCAAGCAGTGGGACATGTTTGTAGGCTGCCGCGTGAAAAACCACCTCTGGATTAAAGCGCTGAAACACATAATCCATTGCAACCCTATCAACCACACTAACCAACGCCACTTCAACGGGGATTTGAGGAAATAGCTCTTTGAGTTCCAGATCAATTTTATATAAATTAAACTCACTATTATCCAACACTAATAGTTTTTCAGGTTCCAGTGACATAATCTGTCGACATAATTCAGAGCCAATTGATCCACCTGCACCAGTCACCAATACACGTTTTTTCTGAATGCTTGCAGCAATTTTATCCCAACTAAGTTCCACTTGGTCGCGCCCTAACAAATCTTCAATATGCACTTCTCGTAAGGCATTGACCTCTACCCGACCAGCGGCAAGCGCCTGAATGCTGGGTAGCGTTCGAAAAGGTACCTTGCACTCACTACACTCATTGACAATACGCCTCATATCGACAGAACGTGCTGATGGAATAGCAATAAAAATCAAATCAATCCGATGCAGTCTTACAAGCTCTGGCAGAGCTTTTATGGCCCCCAAAACCCGCACACCATGAATATCCAGTTTAAAGGTAGCCGAATTGTCATCCACTAAGCCTACTGGCAAGTAGGAATGGGTGCGCTTTAAATCTCGAACTAAACTTTCACCAGCTTTGCCTGCACCAATTATTAGCACCCGTTTTATGTCAGTTATCTCGCCAACTTTGTTATATTTATCCCAATAATTACGTAAAAATAAACGTGCCCCACAAAGCAACGTTACAAGAAGCATGCCATACAATGGTAAAAT
>CAXNER010000216.1:0-3435 GCA_964201315.1 Legionellaceae bacterium | reverse complement strand
AAAATTTAAATTAATAGAAGAGCTCGCTGATGCATTAGGTGCCGCTGTTGGTGCGTCTCGCGCAGCTGTGGACGCGGGATTTGTATCGAATGATTATCAAGTTGGACAAACCGGAAAGGTGGTTGCCCCTAATCTTTATATTGCAGTTGGGATTTCTGGGGCTGTACAACATTTGGCGGGAATGAAGGACTCAAAAGTTATTGTTGCTATCAACAAAGATTGCGATGCGCCGATTTTTCAAATTGCAAATTATGGTTTGGTCGGTGACTTATTTGAATTGGTTCCACAACTTATTGAACAATTAAAGCAACGTTAAGGAGTAAAGCGAATGTTAGTCGGTGTACCTAAAGAAATTAAACAACAAGAGAATCGAGTTGGTCTCGTACCCGCCAGTGTGCGTGAGATAGTCAGGGTGGGCGGCGCTGTAGTGGTTGAAAAAAATGCAGGCATGGGTATAGGCATCACTGATGATCAATATCGAGCGTCAGGGGCTGACGTCGTGGATACTGCGGATGAAGTTTTTGCAAGAGCAGAATTAATCGTTAAAGTGAAAGAGCTTCAACCGGTAGAATGTCGACGTTTACGGGAAGGACAGACTTTATTTACTTATTTGCATTTGGCGCCAGATCCGCAACAAACCAGGTTGCTTAAAGAGTCAGGGGTTACGGCCATTGCTTATGAAACAGTCACTCAAAATGATGGTGGATTACCGTTGTTGACCCCAATGTCACAGGTTGCCGGTCGTATGTCTATCCAGGCAGGTGCGCATTGCCTAGAGATGGCACAAGGTGGCAGTGGTGTTTTGTTAGGGGGTGTACCTGGTGTATCGCCTGCTAATGTTTTAGTGATTGGTGGTGGTGTTGTCGGCACGAACGCAGCGCGTATGGCGATGGGAATGGAAGCATGTGTAACGGTTCTTGATAAATCATTGACTCGATTGCGTGAACTTGATTTTCAATTTGGATCTAAATTGAACACAGTGTATGCAACGTCAGAAGCGCTTGAACATTATGTAGCTGATGCTGATTTAGTTATTGGCGCGGTTTTAGTGCCTGGTGCATCAGCCCCTGTATTAGTGAGTCGTGCAATGCTACAAGCAATGCGCCCAGGTTCAGTTGTTGTTGATGTAGCGATCGATCAAGGCGGTTGTTTTGAAACAAGTAGACCAACAACACATCAAGAACCAACGTACGTCGCAGAGGGTGTGGTTCATTACTGTGTAACCAATATGCCGGGCGCTGTGCCAAAGACATCCACGTTTGCTTTAAACAATGCCACTTTACCGTTTGTACTAAGTTTAGTAACCAAAGGTATAAAATTGGCGTTATTGAGTGATGGTCACCTGCTGAATGGTTTGAATGTGCATCAAGGTATGATTACCTATGAAGCTGTTGCACGCGATCTTGGGTATGAATACATCGCGGCAACGGATGCATTGGCAAGTTAGGTCATATAATCTAAATCCGTTTACACAATGTTTGATTTAAACGTTGAACAAGAGCACTTTAGAACAAGTGCTCTTGTGTTTCTGATGCCTGTGGGTTTTCAGGATTAGGATTGGGAGCTGTATTGGAGTCTTCTGCACTAGGAATTTCTTCTTCACGGAAATACTCAAGAATAGAGTTAATTTGGTTAGTGTTGGTTTGCAATCCAGTAATAGGATCAATGTGCACAGTAACCACATTTTCAGGTTGCTTCATTTCTAACTCAGGCTTATCTTTTAATGCTACTTTCATGAAATCAATCCATAAAGGTAAAGCAAGTTTTGCCGCATATTCATGAAGGGGATGAGGTGTGTCAAAGCCCACCCAGGTTGTTACGACTAACTCAGGATTATAACCTGCAAACCATGCATCCACTTGGTCGTTGGTAGTGCCGGTTTTACCAGCAATGTCTTTGCGATTAAGTATTTTGGCCTCAGAAGCCGTGCCACGCTGAACAACACCCATTAATGCAGAGTTCATCAGAAAAGCAATGTCTTCAGGGATCACACGCGGTGCAATGACATCTGGGTCTATAAATTTTTCGGTACAAGGATTGCAGACATAAGCTGGTTTTGCTTGCAGAAGTACCTTGCCATCATTATTAGTGATGTGGTCAATTAAGTAGGGTTCGATTTTATAACCACCATTAGCAAAGACGGCGTAGGCCGCGGCAAGATCCATTGGACTAACGGACAGGCTGCCCAGAGCTAATGACAAGGTATGAGGTAAATTTGCTTTTTGGAAACCAAAATGGCTCGCAAAATCAACGGCATAATCAATGCCAATATCGTCAAGGATCCGGATGGAAACTAGATTACGTGAATGCACAAGGGCCTCTTTCAACCGTGTTGGACCGTTGAACTTAAGATTTTCGTTGTGGGGGCGCCACAAATTAGCTTGGCTAGGGTCATCTATAACAATTGGAGCGTCATTAATTAAGGTAGCGAGCGAATAGCCTTTGTTTAACGCTGCTGCATAGATAAATGGTTTGAAGCTTGATCCAGGTTGTCTTGCTGATTGAGTTGCACGATTAAACTTACTCTTTTCAAAATTGAGCCCACCCACTAATGATTCGATTGCACCATTCTTGGGGTCTATTGCAACAAGCGCTGCTTCTACTTGAGGAATTTGAGTTAATTGCCACTCTTTATTATTAAAGCGTAAATAAACAATATCACCTACAGAAACAATTTGGCTCGCTTGCGTGGGTGCCTTCCCGACCCATCCTTTTCGAAGTGCTGGGCGTGCCCAGGAGAGGCCGTCCCATGGGATGGTAAGTGTTTGTCCATAGCGGGTTGCAGCGGTTGCTTCTTTAAGACTAACGCTCAGAATAATAGCGGGTTCTAAATCATTAACTACAGGGTACTCGTTAAGTAATTTATGCAATGAATCAGGTGATGATGTGTCCACGGCCACCACGTTAGCAACAGGACCACGGTAGCCATGTCGGCGATCATAGGCCAGTAAATTATTTTCAACGACGGTGTTAGCGGTATTTTGTAGGGGGCCTTTGATCGTTGTATAAACTTTATAGCCCTTGGTGTAAGCATCCTGACCGAAATGATCATAGAGTGATTGACGAATCATTTCCGCGACATAGGGTGCACTAACCTCAATGTTTGTCCCGTAGTACTTTGCAGTAAGCGGTTGACTTATCGCATCGAGGTATTGTTCCTCGGTAATATACTTTTCTTCGCGTAAGCGCTCTAATACATGATCGCGGCGTTTTTTTGCAGCCAGCGGGTTGGCAATTGGGTTTTGGGTAGACGGAGCCTGTGGAAGGCCCGCAATCATAGCTAATTGAGCAAGATCTAATTCTTTGAGTGTTTTACCGTAATAGATTTTGGCGGCAGCGCCTACACCGTAGGCGCGATTGCCTAAGTAGACTTTGTTTAAATACAATTCGAGAATTTTCTCTTTGCTTAACTCACGGTCAATTTTTATTGCTAAC
>CAXNER010000215.1:0-3438 GCA_964201315.1 Legionellaceae bacterium | reverse complement strand
TTGGCCCATTTGTCCGGAAATAAAAAACGGGTATTCTCCCGGGGTATTTATTTTTTCAGTGATTAGCATTGTATGAATTCTATTAAGGATAGTTAATAACTAGGATTTAGTGGCATTTCACTAGCACAGGAAGCTCTATGATATACGCTTTTCTTCACGAAAATCAAAAGACGGAAGAAGCTCTGGAATTAACTCCTTGCAATGTCTCAAGGTACGCTTTTCCTCTGGTGGTAACATCATATAATCACCATATTGCTGTGTTAGTAGAACATCAGCTCGGTTCGGACTATTAAATTGTCCTGTTTCAAAACAAATACGTTTTAACGGATATACATCATCATAGGTCAACACGTTCTGACCTACACAGTTATATCCACGTCCCATGAGAGGACTATCGCTGGTATTTGCTTTATGAATAATTCTTTTTAGCATATTCTCCAGCATGGCTTTCGGCAAAAATCGTCCTAACACTCGATAAAATCCCGCGTAATGACCCATCGGAACCGCGCTGTATTTGGCACTTAAAAAGCGCGAGAGCTTTCTGGCCATAAATTTGTAACGATCGCGCAACTTAGGATCGACAGGCATTTTGTCATAAACAAAAATATCGATAAATACACCTTGCAAATAAGGCTCGTTACCTTTCTCATGTTTTTCAACCAAACGGCTGGTACGATCTCTGATTTTCATAGAGCTTGCCATATTAAAGTACCCTGGATCTGTGTGGGGGGTTTGCAAAAACATAGTTGCCGGCATTTCTGATTGGGCTATGCGAAGAAATGCTTCAGCACTTTCACGCGGCATAGAAATATCTAGATCATCGTCCCAAGGAATAAACCCTTGATGACGAAAAGCCCCTAACAATGTGCCTGCGTCAAGCCAATAATCCAATCCATGTTTTTTACAAATGGCATCAACAACATTAAGCATGGAGAGCATTTTCAATTGTGCCAGCCGTAAATTACCATTTTTTATTGCAATATCTGCTACAAAATTAGGGTCAGAATTCTCATCAGCCATGCAAGATCCATCAACGCTATAAAATAATACGAATACTATACGAGCTATCAATTTACTACCAGTAGAACGTTTTAATATCTATAGGATTTACTCAAAACCCAGATTGCTTTACTATTTTTCAAACGGTTGAAAGCCGATAGCATATCTAAACCAATCTATAATGCCATTGCGAGCTTTCGTCGGTTTGAAAAATAGTAAAGCAATCTGGGTTTTGAGTGAGTCCTAACCTATTCAACTTGCATTTTAATATTTGTCTATTATCATTAGGGCCTGCACTGACTCGCTTGAGCGGTGACAACAGTAACTAGACTATTAATTTTCGGAGGACTTGATCCATGAGACAGGTACCTGATACACATGCAATCAAGCATTATTTTTTATTTTTCTTAAACATTGTTAGCAAGTACTCCTTTTTTAGGAGGCTTTCATGAACATTCACGATTTCAAACTTAAAAAAGAACAACAAGCAAAAATCAGCATGCTAACCTGCTATGACTACCCGTCTGCCTGCACCATTGCGCAATCAAACATTGACTGCGTGCTCGTTGGTGACTCAGTTGCAATGGCTGTTCATGGGTACGACAGCACCATCATGGCGACCATGGACATGATGGTCTTGCATACCGCCGCTGTCGCGCGCGGTTTACGTACACATTTTTTAATCAGTGATCTGCCTTTTCTCTCGCATCGCGGCGCGTTAGCTGACACGGTTCAAAATGTTAAGCGACTATTACAAGCCGGTGCACATGCTGTAAAAATTGAAGGCGGGGACACAGATGTTTGCCAAACCATCGCCTATCTGGTCGCTGCTGGCGTTCCCGTCATGGGGCACATTGGACTTACGCCACAATCTGTTCATCAATTGGGTGGTTATAAAATCCAAGGCAAAGAACAAGAACAGGCATCCCTTCTATTAAAACAAGCGACACGTTTGGAAGCCGCTGGTTGTTTTGCAATAGTTATTGAGTGTGTTCCCAAACAATTAGCAAAAACCATTACTGATGCACTCACTATACCAACCATTGGGATAGGGGCAGGTGCTGATACAGATGGTCAAGTACTGGTTTGGCACGACATGCTAGGGTTACAAACAGAGTTCAAACCACGTTTTATAAAAAAATTCGTACAAGGCAAAGAAGTGTTGCTCGCGGCTATCAATGCCTACGTAGAAGAAGTTCAACATGCGAATTTTCCGGCAATAGAACACTCTTTTTAGCGCTTAGGACACTTTGATTTTCCTCACACCAAGGTGTCCTGGTTTTTTTATATAGTCAGTTGAATTTTAAATGACCGATGAATGTTTAAAACCTTCGAAAGCCATGGAGGGCTTTCGAGAGCAGCATGGATGCGTATAGCGTGTTTTAAACATTCATCGGTCATTTAAAATTCAACTCACTATAACTACCTTTATTTATGGATTGAAAGCATGCAAATTTTTAATAATCTAGATGATTGGCGTCGTTTTCGCCACACGCTTTTGGACAATTTGTCATTGGGTTTTGTGCCAACCATGGGTAATTTACACCTAGGCCATGCATCCTTATTCAACAAAAGTATTTTACAAAATGATCGTACCGTTGTGAGCATTTTTATTAATCCAACGCAATTTAACCGTTCGGATGATTACGCTCACTACCCTCGCACACTAGAGGCTGATCTTGAATTACTAAACCAAACTGGCGTTGACTATTGCTTACTACCTGATGAACAAGCCATTTATGCGGATGGCTTCCATTACCAAGTACAAGAAAATAAGCGTAGCCAATTAATGGAAGGCGAGCACCGCCCAGGGCATTTTAACGGTGTTTTGACAATCGTTATGAAACTTTTAAATCTGGTTAAACCCCATTACGCATATTTTGGTGAAAAGGATTACCAACAATTCCAGCTCATCCACGACATGGCGCTTGCCTTTTTCATGGATATTACTATCATACCTTGCAAAACAATTCGTGAATCCAGTGGCCTTGCCTACAGCTCCCGCAATAATCGCTTAAATAAAGAACAACGACTACTAGCCGATCACTTTGCACGCATTTTTCATCAAACCACCCTCTCGAATGAACAATTAATGTCGGAACTTAATGCTATCAATATAGGTATCGAGTACCTGGAGGAACATGACGGTAGGCGTTATATCGCTGTAAAAATAGGCGACATTCGTTTAATTGATAATTACAAAACAGACGAAATTCTAACGGTAGTTTAATTGGTTTAAAAAACTCAAAATTTATGCAAAACCTAGATTGCAGATGTGTTTTTCAAACCGTTGAAAGCCGAAAACTGCTGTATAACGCCCTACAATGGCATTGATCTGGTTAGAGAGAACGGATTACTCCGTACTCTCCCCATTTAGGTAGGGTCGAGAACTGGCGCGGTGATTTCTAACTTCCCGTTTCCTGACGTGGTCAAGCAAAT
>CAXNER010000214.1:0-3452 GCA_964201315.1 Legionellaceae bacterium | reverse complement strand
AATGAGACCTTGCCATCTTTCGGGTGGTGAACAGCAGCGGCTAGGCATCGCGCGTGCGGTAGTGCATAAACCCGCCTTGTTATTGGCCGATGAGCCTACTGGTAATCTTGACCCAGCATTGTCGTCAGAAGTGATGAAGTTATTTGCGCAATTTAACCAAGTGGGGGTGGCTGTTTTGATAGCCACGCATGATTTGGCATTGATCGCTGGTATGAAACACCGGATTGTCATGTTGAAGGGTGGGCATGTATGTTAACTAAAATGCGAGCATGGATCTCTTATCATGTGCAGGCAGGGTTAACCAGTCTTTATTCCCTTTGCCGCCAACCGCTAGCAACGATGATGACTGTCTTGGTGATTGCAATCTCCCTTGTCCTGCCAGCGCTTTTTTGGGTCTTAACAGACAATATGGAGCGATTGACCAGCAATTGGCAACACGGTGGTCACATTTCTCTCTACCTTAAGTCACCATTGTCCTCCTCTGATGAGTTGGCCCTTTTATTGCGTGTGCGAGAAACTGTAGGCGTTGGGCATGCAACCTTGAAATCTTCTGCCGAAGGTCTTGCTGAGCTTCAACAGCAGGAAGGAATGCAAGATATCATGCGTTATTTGCCTGAAAATCCTTTGCCGTCCCTGATTGATGTTCTTCCCGCGCTTGATGTTAATACGCCAGAAAAATTAGAACGATTGTATTTACAACTTCAATCCTACCCTGAAGTTGAGCAGGCCAAAATTGATATGCAATGGGCCAATCGCTTGCATACCATTCTTAATTTTATTACACATCTTGCACATGGATTAATGGTATTACTTGCGGTAGCCGTGGTATTGATTGTGGGTAATACGATGCGCTTGGCTGTTCATAACCGTAACGAGGAAATAAAAGTATTAAAGCTCATTGGTGCGAAAGACTCTTTTATTCTCCGACCATTTTTATACGCAGGCATATGGTATGGTTTGGCGGGGGCTGTTTTTGCGGTACTTTTGGTTAATATTTTTATGATAAGTTTAGCCTTGGTTGTTAACCAATTGGCGGCTGTATATCAAATGCATTACGTTCTCATGGGGTTATCAACTCGTCAGATGGGGTTTATTTTACTTTCAGCGATTATCCTCGGTTGGTTGGGTGCAAGATTGTCCGTTAAAAGGCAACTTTTTGTAATCGAGCCTTAAAGGCTAGACAAAAAAACCTATTTAACTACGGGCTTCTTTTGAATAATGAGTAAATTGGCATCGTAAGAAGTCACTCCCAACAAAATCGCATTAATAGCCCTTGTACTGCTCACGGTGTAATAGTTGTCGCCTGAAAAAGGATTTAAGCGGTACGGATGAGCCACTAAAACTAATTTGCGACAGAACCATGAAAAGGGGAGCCATCTCATGGATTATACAAACTTAAAACGTCGTATTACTGGTACTGTGATTACGTCAAACGAAACAAATTTTATGGCAGTACGAGACTCAATGGTCTGGAATGAATTAAAACCAAATAGAGCACCTGATGTAATTGTCTCTGTTAAAAATGAACAAGATATTATTGAATCCATTAACTTTTCTCGAGAAAATAAGTCGCAAGTCGTTGTTCATGGTGGTGGGCATTCATGGTGTGGTCTTGCCATTCGCAATGGGGGGATGACGATTGATTTGTCATCACTCAATGAGTCGAGTATTAACATAACGGAAAGGACCGCAATTATTCAGCCATCTATCAGTAATCAAGATCTTGCTGAACGATTGGCAAAATATGATCTTGCCTTTCCAATTGGACATTGTCCAACAGTGAAGGCAAGCGGTTATCTGTTGAACGGTGGTATGTCATGGAATATGAGTGCGTGGGGGCCTGCATGCTTAAGTGTTGAGGCCGTTGAATTTGTGCTGGCTAATGGAAAGAAAGTCATTGCTAATGCCTCGCAGCATGCAGATTTATTTTGGGCCGCAAGAGGTTGTGGTCCAGGGATGTTTGCTGTTGCAACTCGTTTTCATCTTAAATGTTATCCACTACCCAAAGCACTCATGACAAGTACTTATTATTTCAGCTTAGATCGATTGGAGGAGGTTGCAACAGAAGTAACGGCGCTAGGTTGGAAAATGCCGAGCTTTGTGGAGCTATCGATATTCTTGATTAAAGCGCCCGATGAACTAATGAGCCGCTGTGAGTCATCCAATGGAAAATTATGCATGATTTCAGCTGTCTCATTTGCCAATACGGTTGAGGAGTCTAAGGCAGCGCTTTCGATGTTGGAAACTGATACCATGATCAAGCACTGTCTATCTAAAACAGTAAATGAACCAAGCAATTTTAAAAAATTGTCAGATGCTTCAGGAGCAACGTGGCCAGAACATCATCGTAATCTGTGCGAAAATCAATGTTCTAAAGAAAACCCCGTTGACATATTAATGGCCTTGAAAAATAAAATCATGGATGCACCCTCACCAAAGTCAGTGATTGTTTTTTGTCTAAGCACCGGGCAACACCATTTACTCGAGCCATATGATGAGATCGCCCTTTCAATGGATGCTCAATTGTATGGGGGAAGTTGGGCTATATGGAACAATAAAAAAGATGATCTTGCCAATATGAAATGGCACGAAGAGGTCATGAATATCCTTGCGCCATTTATAAATTATCACTATATTGGTGAAACGGATATCGTTCAAAACAATGCTCGAGTCCAACGCTCATATACCACTAAAAAATGGTCGCGTCTTGAGAAAATTAGACGCAAATACGATCCTGAAAATTTATTCTTTGGTTATTTTGGCGGCATCTCACCTTAAGAACCCTCTCTTGGCGCACCGGAATGTCGGATCTATAGTCATTGTTGTGGTTTTTATAATAGGCAATAATTTTTCAACAATGTCAATAACTGTGGTACAATCAACTCGCGTAATTTAACCGCTTACTTAAAAATTATAATTTTATCCGTTATGTCTTTTATAACTGGAGGAATAACATGAGTTTAGAGTCGCAACTGTCCACCATGAGCTTACCGATAGGCAGTCTTGATGCCTATATCTACCGTGCCAATCAAATTCCAATGCTTACCGCTGAAGAGGAGCATGATTGTGCCGTACGTTTTCTTGAGCAAGGCGATTTAGAGGGCGCGCGTCGTTTAGTGCTTGCTCACTTACGTTATGTTATTCGAGTTGCTCGTGGGTATATGGGTTATGGTTTGCCACTGAATGATTTGATCCAGGAAGGCAATGTAGGTTTGATGAAAGCAGTCAAGCGCTTTGACCCAAAAATGGGCGTGCGTTTGGTGTCGTTTGCTGTGCATTGGATAAAAGCAGAAATTCACGAGTTTGTTTTACATAACTGGCGTATTGTCAAAGTTGCTACAACAAAAGCTCAGCGCAAATTATTTTTTAACATGCGTCAGATGAAAAAGCGTTTAGGTTGGTTTAATCATGAAGAGGTGGACGCCGTCGCAAACGACTTAGGCGTTAGTCGT
>CAXNER010000213.1:0-3464 GCA_964201315.1 Legionellaceae bacterium | reverse complement strand
ACAGATCAAGGCTTGGTCGCGAAAAAAGAAAGATCAACTGATTAATACATTAAATCCTGAATGGAACGATTTATATCGATCGTTATGTTAGAGATTGTGCCACTGCAGGGAGATCCCTCGCTTCGCTCGGGATGACGTGGGGAGTTACTTTTTAATTAACATAAAATATAAAAATAACGAAATATACTCCTCGGTGATGAAGATACTGGATTTATGAAACTTCATCTTCAAGGAGTATATATTGCTTGATCGGTTAAACAAGGATTGCGTGGCTAGCTTCTCAGCTCAATACTAACGTTGTTTAATTGATTAAGTAAATTTATCCTAAATTGCTATATAATACTACGCTCCATATTATTAATTTGGAAGTCCCACGAGCTTTAGCTTGTAGTTAACTTTGATAATAAGATACAAATTTTTTATATGATTTTAATATCAAAATTTTGGATTTTTCAAGGGGGAAAAGTGTAGCTGATGGTTTTTTTTTAGTGGTTGGGCCCGTTGAACACTCATTTATTGAGGACAAATACCAACAGGCCCTAATACGTTCTAAGCTGTTGTTGAACAACTCGCCTTAATTGATTTTAATCCATGGTTGACCAACTCTACTTTTGCGCCAGAGACTGCAGTTATATTTAGTTTGTCTCCTGGTTGAACGACTAAGCCCATTGAATCGCCCGTTGTTAGCGGCGTATCGTTAATGGATCCGGTTTTACGTAGCATTTTAACGGAAATAGGGTTTTCGTTGGTATCACTGATGATTGTGCAAGTAGCTTTTAGTGTCCAGAAAAATATATTAGAAAAAATTTGGGGGTCATTGACGGGTAGTTCATATTCTATAACTAAGCCCTGGCTTAAAAGGTGGTTTGTTGTTGAAAATGCGTTTGTAGTAAACAAACTACAGCCACAAAGCAAGGTATACCCAATTTTTCGAATCATACAAGATCTCCTCTTATAAAAAATTAGCACGCTAACATACCGTGAATTTTATTATCTGGCAACTTACGCTTTGCTGATATCTCCGTCATCATGTCCAAATTATCCGCAACCACCAGATTTTACTTGTTAAATTCTCAAGCTGAGTGCCAAGCAGTTCAACTTGAAATGTAATTATAGATCAGTTTTCATAATATCAAGTTATTTTAAAATAAATATATGTTGTTATATTTTATTTAATCCATATCAGATAATGCTTTAGCAATTGATTCAAGCATGGTCTTCGCATCGCCAAATAACATATAGGTATTTTCACGATGAAACAAGTCGTTTTCTACACCAGCATATCCGGGCGCAAGACTACGTTTTACAAATAACACCGTTTTAGCATTTGCTACATCTAAAATGGGCATACCAAAAATAGGTGAACTGGTATCGGTTTTAGCAGCAGGGTTTGTTATGTCATTGGCTCCAACAACCAAGGCCACATCACACGTCGCAAAATCACGGTTGATTTCGCTTTGCTCAAACACTAGGTCATAAGAAATATTAGCTTCAGCCAGTAGTACGTTCATATGTCCAGGCATGCGTCCAGCGACAGGATGGATTGCAAAGCGCACGCGAATGGATCGTGCCTCTAATGCCTCCACTATTTCCTTGACCGCATGTTGTGCATGTGCGACAGCCATTCCATATCCCGGAACGATAATAACGTCTCGAGCATTTTTTAGTAAAAATGCCGCGTCTTCGCCATTTGCTTGATTGACATGCGTATGCTCCGTTGGAGAGGCTTGGTTGGTATTGCTATTGGTTTGTTGTAAACCACCAAAAATAACATTGAGAATAGAGCGATTCATAGCAACACACATAATGTAGCTTAAAATAGCACCACTTGCTCCGACCAATGCGCCGGTGATGACCAACAATTGATTGCTCAGGGTAAACCCAATACCAGCGGCAGCCCATCCTGAGTAAGAATTCAACATGGATATTACAACGGGCATGTCAGCTCCGCCAATGGGGACGATGAGCATTATCCCCAAGAGCACCGAAAACAAGGCGAGGGCTGTGAAAATGGTGAGAGTCTGATAGACGATAGACAGTGTTATTAGTGTAATAATTACTAACGCAATCAATGCGGTGACGGCGCGTTGCCCACTAAATCTTAGGGGCTTGCCTGACATTAAACCTTGTAATTTTAAAAAGGCTATCACTGAGCCTGAAAAAGTGACTGCACCAATGATTAAACCTACACTCATTTCAACAAGGCTACTTTTTGCAATGGCACCGACGTTGCCAATCTTGAACGCGTGAGGTGATAAAAAGGCGCAAAATGCTACCAGTATTGCGGCCAATCCAACCAGTGAGTGAAATGCAGCTACTAATTGAGGAATAGCTGTCATTTTAATGTTTAGAGCTATTATTGTCCCAATAGCACCCCCAGCAAAAATCAAGGCAAGCAATAGAAGGTGATGATGCGTGCTGGGCATCATCAGGGTCGCCCCGATGGCGATGGCCATACCGAAAATACCCAAAGAATTACCCCGTCTTGCAGTTGCTGGGCTTGCAAGGCCTTTGAGCGCCAATATAAAGCATATAGCTGCTATCAAATAAAAAATTGAAACCAATGTTGTCATGTATAATCCACCTAGTAATTAATGATATCTGCAATAGACCCTATTTTTTATACATACGTAACATGCGTTGTGTAACCACAAATCCGCCGAAAATATTGATAGACGTAATGAGGATTCCAAGGCCCCCTAATAGGGTGATATTGCCACTAAATTCACTACCTGCCGCAATCAAAGCGCCTAAAATAATAATACTAGATATTGCATTCGTGACAGACATTAACGGCGTGTGCAGTGATGGTGTTACTTTCCAAACTACGTAGTAACCTACGAAACAGGCCAGTACAAAAATGGTGAGTATTGATATATAGGGATTGCCTAGGGTATGAATATCAGTCATGTTGTTTCTCCTTTATTAGCTAGAAGGGATTGAGGTGCCCATCATGACAAAGCATGGCTTTTTGTATAATTTCATCGTCTGAGTTGAATGTTAATTCGGTCGGTGAAGGTGAGAGAATATTTAGTAATTGAACTATATTATTAGCGTACAGTTCGCTTGCGGTTGCAGGAATAAGTCCTGCCATATTGCTATAACCCACGATGGTTACTTTTCCATGTTGTATTATTTTATCACGAACACTAAGCTCACAATTCCCGCCTCGAGCAGTAGCTAAATCTACCACTACTGATCCTGGTCTCATCTGTTCTACGGTATTTTGATGCAAGAGGAGCGGTGCTTTTTTCCCGGGGATTAGGGCCGTACAAATGATGAGATCGGAAAGACGAGCATAGTCATCGATCAAGGCCGATTGTAAGCGTTGATATTCCACGCTCAATTCTTTGGCATAACCACCGCTCGTTTCAGTGTCTTCTTTATGACTTACTTCTATAAACTCTGCATTTAAGCTTTCTACTTGCTCTTTAGCCGCTGTTCGAACATCAAAGGCATAGACA
>CAXNER010000212.1:0-3467 GCA_964201315.1 Legionellaceae bacterium | reverse complement strand
AGCCCAAGCCATCGTAGGTTTAAATTATTTCCTTGATGATTTTTTCGCTATTGGTCTTGATTTCCGTTATTTATCAACAAAAAATATAGCACCGATCAATGAACGACTTCAGCTTGCCTCTGTGAATCTAACTGTTAGTGGGTCTTTTTGTACTTAATATTTATCAAAACCAACTGTTGTGCTAGCGTTAAGGCCTAACATCAATGACGTGTGTGAAATAAAATGTAATTATAAGTGTGACTTTAGAGCGATCACACTTTTATTTGCCTTCAATCAGGATTAACCCATGACGTACCAAATTCTCCCCTCATTGCTTGCTGCAGATTTAATGCGACTTGGTGACGAAATCAATGCTGTGATAGACGCTGGGGCCGACATGATTCATTTTGATGTCATGGACAACCATTACGTACCCAACCTTACCTTTGGTCCTATGTTCTGCAAAGCGTTGCGCCTTCGCTTTGATAAGCTACCCATCGATGTTCATTTAATGACAACGCCTGTCGATGCTTTAATTCAGCAATTTGCGAATGCTGGTGCTACCCGTATCAGCATTCATCCAGACGCAACGATCCACCTTGATCGCAGCTTGCAGTTGATTAAAGACAAGGGCTGCCAAGCAGGGGTCGTCTTAAACCCAGCCACACCACCCGATTGCATCGATTGGTGCATCCATCGTCTTGATTTTGTACTCATCATGACTGTAAACCCTGGGTTTGGAGGGCAATCACTTATTCCTGAGGTCATCAAAAAAATAGAACTTATCCACCAACGTTATCCAAAACTTCCAATTTCAGTTGATGGTGGTATCACCACCGATAACATTCATGAGCTAGCCCGTGCAGGCGCCACTCAATTTGTAGCAGGCTCTGCAATATTTAACAGCAAAAATTACGCTAAAACGATTACTATGCTTCGCAGCAATGCACGATGACTAAAATTCGATTCATGCTGGTATGTTTGTGTTTTAATCTATCGTCATCATGGGCTGTTCACGTGCAGACGTATCTCGAAAAATTCACTATGTATAACGAGTGGAGTCAACACCTACCAGCCTCCCCCGATCTTAACTTTCTTAGTTTTATTGACGATACAACGCCGCTTAGTGAAAAATTACGTGAAAAATGGTTATACCAATTGGCACGAGACAAAAATTGGACAACGTTCAGTCAACACTATAAAGAATCAACAGATTTGAGTTTACGGTGCTACGCGGAAATCGCCCTTTTACAGCAAAACCATCAACAACAGGCGTCCCAATCGGCGCAAAAACTATGGCTAAATGGTAGTTCTGAGCCGAAGGCCTGCGACGATTTATTTGCATTATTGAAAAAAAACAATGCATTAGATGAAAAATTAATCACAGAACGCCTTGTCTTAGCCCTTGATAAACAAAATTTAGCATTGGCAACCTATTTATTAAAACAATTCACACCCCCACGCATTGCAGAGACAAATATATTAATGACCATCCACCAGAACCCATCTCGGATTACTGAATTAACCCCTAGTCCGCTACATAATGAATTCTACTTGTATGGGCTAAAGCGCTTGGTATCTACCAACATGGATAAATCAATTCAGTTATGGCAACTTGCCAGCACCCAACGACGTTTAAACAATGCTCAACGTCAATTCTTCATCGCTCATCTCTCTTTTTATAAAGCTGTGCGCAATGACCCAGATGCACCCGCTTGGTTTGCCAAAGTAAATCCCGCTTTTTATAGCAATGAGCTTCTTGGTGCGCAAATTCGTTTCGCATTAAAATATCAAAAATGGCAACAAGTAGAACATCTCATTTATCTTTCACCGGACAAAGATAGCCCTTGTTGGCAATATTGGTTAGCACGTGCCATGTGGGCCCAAGGGCAGAAAAATGAAGCCAATGCGCTATACCAGAACTTAGCTAACACGCGAAATTACTACGGTTTTCTTGCAAGTTTAAGATTAAAACAAGGTTTCCGCTTTGACAATGAACGCGCTACCATCGATAAACACACGCTTCAACCCTATCGATCATTTACCGATCAAATTAAAGCCCTTTATACCTCGAAACAAAGCTTGCAAGCATCAAGGCTTCTTAATGATTTTGTGAGCGAGCTACCGAAAAATGATCAAAGTGCTTTAGCCTATTGGATAGACCATGATTTACAATGGCATGGCAAATCGGTGTACCTTAGTAATAATGACGAACTAAATAATCAATTAACGTTAAGGTTTCCATTGGCTTATCGCAAAGCCGTTGTGACGTATGCTAAAAACTACAACATTCCACAAGAATTGATTTACGCTATCATTCGTCAAGAGAGTGGTTTTCGTGATGATGTTGTATCAAGTGCTGGTGCACATGGGTTGATGCAGGTCATGCCAGCCACGGCAAAAGTCATTTCAAAACGTGAAAAAATTACTTATTTGGATAAAAACCAATTATTTTCGTCACAAAAAAACATTAACATTGGTGTTGCCTACCTACAAGAATTATCCAAACGCTACCATCAACATCCGCTACTAATGATCGCCGCTTACAATGCCGGACCAAGGCAAGTCTCATACTGGCTAAAAAACCACCCACCTAAAGAAATTGATGTATGGGTAGAAACATTACCCTGGCATGAAACCCGTAACTATTTGAAAAACGTCATCGCATTTTATGCTGTGTATCAATTCCGTATGCAAGAAAAGCTTGACTTAACACCCTTTATGAGAGAGTTTTAACCTTCACTAAGGGCAAAATAAAAAGCCTTGAAGTCATTATGGCCTCAAGGCTTAAGGATGAAGAAACTAGCTCTTATTGTTTAAATGCAAGATAACCGGCATTTTCAGATGGATCTCTTTTTGCCCCTGCTACTGCTTTATCAGCAAGAAAACCAGGGCCTCTAGCGAGGGCATCCATAGCGGCTTGACCAACTGCTGCTTCTGGTTTCGCCGCAACGGCGTCACCTATCACCTTGATATAATCAACAACGCCTTTGCAAAGCGCCTCTCTTGTACAAAGGAACTGGTCATTACTCCATACCTTTTCAAATTGCCTCGTTCCCTGTTCTAAACACCATACCTGATGAGTTAATACAATCAATAGATGGGAAAACTTCATTTGTGGGAATAGCTCTAATGCTTTTAACAAGCTCATGTGCACGAGCTTACTGTAACGAATATCATCGGCTAATTCGGCCTCTTCACCATCAAACTCAGCTTTAAAGAAAGCAAGAAGATCGTCGTCCATCAAATAAGAATGAGACATTTGCTTTCCGCCACAACCACGGGTATCACCAAATTGCTCAATAAAGGCAACGATGGAGTGTTTTTTAATGAACGATATCGCTTTTTCATACAACGCTGTTAATTTTAAAGGCTCAACTTGAACTGCGGCTCGCAATACATTTAAAGATTGCTTGTCGTTTTCTAGTGGCGTCATTCGTGCGCGCAGATCTTTACTCGCTTGTCCTTTAGGGTCTAACGCATTTATT
>CAXNER010000211.1:0-3482 GCA_964201315.1 Legionellaceae bacterium | reverse complement strand
ATCAACTCAGGCTATAATCTGCCAACACTCCAAAGTATTGATGATAAATTCAATCACACCCGAGAAAGCTATATTAAAACGCATAGTGAGACTTACCTCAAAGCACTCAACGAGTTTAACGCCATCCGCTCACCACTTACACATGGGGACGAAGCGTTTCTACGGCTGGCACTCAATGACAATTTACTGTCAATACTCAAAAAATTGATGCACGGAAAGTTTATCCTCAACCAGCAAAACGGAATAATTAATCCCCCACAAGATACTTATAACCAGGCCGCGTGGCATCGAGATCTTCCTTATCAGCATTTTATTACCACACGACCTCTTGCGATTAATGCCCTATTTTGCATTGATGATTTCACCGTTGAAAATGGAGCCACCTTTGTACTTCCAGCCTCACACAAATCTGAAGCTTTCCCTTCATCACAGTACATTCAACAAAATGCGATTCAAGTCGAAGCAAAGGCAGGATCATTTATCTTACTTGACTGCATGGTATTTCATGCGGGCGGATACAATACGACTCGATCAGAGCGACGTGCTGTTAATCATGTTTATAACATTCCATATTTCAAGCAACAAATTAATATTCCAATAAATATGAGGAATGCCAGCCTAACAGCGGAAGAAAAAGATATACTTGGTTTTAATTACATGGAACCCACCTCCGTCATGGACTACTTCATAACACGGACCAAGGAGAAATACTAATGCCACTGCAAGGCAGTACCCACAAAATACTGAAAAATAACTTAACGCTTAGTCGCCATTTTTTTGCGGAGATCCGGTGATATGAATGTTTTACCACCCGGTACTCTTCTGCAGTTGATGTATTTACAAGAGCGAATACAACAAATTCCCTCTGGCCACTTCTTTGAAATAGGCCCGGGCAGCGGTGAAATAACGCAGCTTTTGATCGATCACGGATGGACTGGATGCTCATATGATCTCGATGCAAGAACCATTGAAAATCTTAAAATTCGTTTTGCTAAAGAGATCGCGCAACAGCGTTTCATAGCAGTTAATGATGATTTTCTTGCTTCCCACTCAACCGAAAAAGTAGATCTGGTCATTTCCAGCATGGTCATGGAGCATCTTGAAAATGATACCCAAATTTCTTTCATGAACAAGTCCGCGGAATACCTGCGCAAAAGTGGAATGATGATTACTATTGTTCCGTCTTCACCCGCACACTGGGGCATTGAAGATGATATCGCGGGCCACTACAGACGTTACACGAGAGAAAGTTTTCAATCACTCACGACGCTTTGCAATTGGAAACTACTGCACTCAGCCAGCCGAACTTTCCCTATATCAAATATATTACTGCCTGTTTCAAATTTTTTAGTCAATAGGCATGAACGAACTAAATTGGCTTTATCACACTTAGATCGCACAAAACTATCGGGAAGACGACAAGTGAAATTTAAGACATATTTTCCTTCTATTTTTGGAATATTAATCAATAAATATACTTTATACCCTATGTATTTACTTCAAAAACTGTTCATTAAATCAGAACGAGCCTTGGTGCTCTATGTTGAACTGAGACCTAGTCATGGAGTGAGTGAATAATGACAAATATTGCTAATGATCCACTTTTATTGGAGGTAGCAACATACTACTCCAATAAATTAGCCTTACATGGTGACACTCCCCGTGGAGTTGATTGGAATGGCGAGGAAAGCCAGCTGCTACGCTTTGATCAATTAAGTAACATTATCAATATTCAAGATTTTTTTTCAGTTAACGACCTCGGTTGTGGATATGGCGCACTATACGATTATCTTTTATCCCGCCATAAAGCATTCATATACACCGGTATCGATATATCAGCTGATATGATTAATGCCGCTAAGGTCTATTTTTCAGACAAACACAATGCGCAATTTTTTACCTCAAATAAACCTCAACAAATAGCTGATTACAGTATCGCAAGTGGGATTTTTAACGTCCGTTTATCTCAAACGGAATCTAATTGGCAATCCTATATAGAGCGTACTCTTGATTTATTAGATCAATCTAGCCGTTATGGCTTTGCCTTTAACTGCTTAACTCTTTATTCCGATTCAGAAAAAATGAAAGAGTATCTTCACTATGCCAACCCTTGTGAACTATTTGATTTATGTAAACGACGATACTCCCCCAATGTATCATTGTTACATGACTATGCACTTTATGAATTTACAATTTTGGTAAGGAAGACACTATGAATAAAAAACTCGTTATCTTCGGTGCAGGTGATATAGCTGAATTAGCCCATTTTTATTTTAGCACCGATACAGAATACGACATTGTCGCGTTTGCGGTTGACTCAGAATATTTAACAGATTCTATTTTTTGCGGTCTTCCAGTCATCCCTTTTCAACACATTACGACTAATTACCCACCTGTTCAATATGAAGTTTTTATTGCCCTAAGCTACTCCAGGATCAATGAGCTTAGGATGGAAAAATATTTCGAGGCCAAAGCAATGGGTTATAGTTTGGCTAGTTACATAAGCTCTCATGCAACTGTTTTAAACAACCAAAATATAGGTGATAATTGTTTTATTCTGGAAGACAACACGATTCAACCATTTGTCACCATTGGAAATAACGTTACACTTTGGAGCGGAAATCATATTGGACATCACTCAACAATAAAAGATCATTGCTTCATTGCATCTCACGTTGTTATTTCAGGAGGAGTCGAAATTGGGGCGCAATCTTTTATTGGAGTAAATGCAACGCTGCGCGACCACATTAAAGTGGGTGAGAAATGTGTAATAGGAGCAGGAACATTATTGCTAGCAGATGCACAGCCAGAAGGAATTTATATCGGCACAGCAACGGAGCGCTCTAAAGTACCAAGTACGAGATTAAAAAAAATATGAATTATAAATGGCAAAAGCTAGGGCTTATTTATTGTCCTTCAGCCATTGGTCGCCACTCCAAACTCTTATCACATGCGGCAAACCCCTTACCTATTCTTATTGAGGATGACATCTATCGTATTTTCTTTAGTGGGAGGGATATCAATAACCGATCATCGGTAGGCGCTATCGATATCGATATTGTTAAACGTGAAATTGTCCAAGAGCACCATCACCCTTTATTTGAGCACGGAGTAGAAGGTAGTTTCTATGCCGACGGCGTAAGTATCGGCAACTGCTATGAAGTTAATGGTGTACAATATATGCTCTTTATGGGCTGGCAGAAGCCTAAAAAAGGTCATTGGCGGGGCGATATTGGCCGACTTATTGTAAAACCGGATCTGACATTGGAATTAGACTTGAAAGCACCCTTACTGGGATCTGATAACATTGATCCAATAAGCTTATCTTATCCTTGGGTATCAAAGAATGAGATAAACAGCTACACCATGTGGTATGGCTCAACGATATCCTGGGATGCTGGCAATGCAGAGATGCTGCATGTTATCAACCACGCAACATCTCTCGATGGCCATACCTGGAAACGTGAAGGTCTGTCTGTTCC
>CAXNER010000210.1:0-3509 GCA_964201315.1 Legionellaceae bacterium | reverse complement strand
CGGCATCCAAGTGATTCGTTGGCTCATCAAGCAATAACATGTCAGGATTTGATAACAGCAAACGACATAAAGCGACGCGGCGGCGCTCCCCTCCAGACAACACACTAATTTTTGTATCCCAATCAGGCAGGCGCAAAGCATCAGCTGCTACTTCAAATTTTCGATCAAGATCCCAGCCACCATTTATTTCGATATCATGCTGCAACTCACCCTGTTCGGTCAGTAGCGTTGTCATTTCATCGTCGCTCATAGGCTCTGCAAAACGCATGCTAATGGCATCAAACTGAACTAATTTATTCTTCAAGTCAGCTACAGCCTCCTCAACCACCTCGCGAACCGTTTTATCCAAATCTATTTCAGGCTCTTGTGCCAAATAACCAATTTTAATCCCAGCAGCAGGCCGCGCCTCGCCTTCATGGTGCGTATCAACACCCGCCATAATGCGCAGAAGCGTAGATTTACCTGAGCCATTCAACCCCAAAACGCCAATTTTAGCGCCCGGCAAAAAACTTAAAGAAATATCTTTTAAAATAAACCGTTGATTCTCTACTACCTTGCTCACACGATTCATAGTGAAAATGTATTGCGACATAACTACTCCAAACTTACTGCAAAAAATTCTATTATTTTACAATGCCTGTCATGACCAATCGAGAATCACTTTACCTGATTGCCCAGACGCCATGATTTCAAACGCTTGTTGATAATCAGACACTGGAAAATGGTGTGTAATCACAGGTGATAAATCCAAGCCACTTTGTAGCATTGTTATCATTTTATACCATGTTTCAAACATTTCTCGGCCATAAATCCCTTTGATCACCAGGCCTTTAAATATAACCTGACTCCAATCCATAGGCGTTGCTTGTGCAGGAATTCCAAGCATGGCGATATGACCACCGTGATTCATCGACGTCACCATTTCTTTAAATGCAGCAGGATTTCCAGACATTTCCAAACCCACGTCAAACCCTTCTGTCATTCCTAGCTCGCCCATGACCTCGCGCAGAGATTTATCTTTTGTATTGATTGCAAGCGTTGCCCCCATTTTACGAGCCAACGCTAGACGGTGCTCATTCACGTCGGTAATAACGACATGCCGCGCACCAATATGACGCATAATAGCCACGGCCATAATACCTATGGGGCCTGCGCCAGTAATTAAAACATCCTCACCCACTACATCAAATGAGAGCGCACAGTGAGCAGCATTCCCAAAAGGATCAAGAATTGATGCCTGATCACCAGTAATATTATCAGGCAGCGCCAAAACGTTGCAGGCAGGCAGTGATAGATATTCTGCAAAACAACCAGGCCGGTTTACACCCACGCCCAACGTATTTCGACACAAATGCCTTTTACCAGCACGGCAATTACGGCACATTCCACAAGTAATATGGCCCTCACCTGACACTCGCTGTCCGCGCACCAAGCCTTTAACCTCAGAGCCCACTTCAACAATTTCACCGTAAAACTCATGACCCACAGTCATAGGCACAGGAATAGTCGCTTGTGCCCATTCGTCCCATGTATAAATATGGATATCAGTTCCGCAGATAGCTGTCTTTTTAATGGCTATTAAGACATCATTCACGCCATAGGTGGGTTTTGGAACATCTTCCATCCAAATACCTGGTTCCCGTTTGGCTTTTACTAACGACTTCATATAGATTCCTCAAAAATTAAATAACATGTAACTCACGACCCACTTTCTCAAAAGCAGCTATTGCTTTATCTAAATGAAATAGTTCATGAGCCGAGGACATTTGTGTACGGATTCGGGCCATACCTTTAGGCACTACTGGGAATGAAAAACCAACAACATAGATGCCCTCGAGTAACAGCAGCTCAGACATTCGCGAAGCCAATGCTGCATCCCCCAACATCACCGGAATAATGGCATGTTCACCAGGAATTAAGTTAAAGCCCAATTTACTTAATCCATCTCGAAAATACTGGCTATTACGCTTAAGTTTCTTCACCAATCCATTATCGCGCTCGAGGCGCTCAAGAACAGCAATGGTTGTTTCAGCGATAACGGGCGCTAAAGTATTGGAAAACAAATAAGGCCGTGAACGCTGGCGCAACCAATCTACAATGACCCTATTTGCAGCCGTATACCCGCCTGAAGCGCCGCCCAACGCTTTTCCTAATGTCCCAGTAAGAATATCAATACGGGACGCGACGCCAAAATGCTCAGGCGTTCCACGGCCAGTTTCTCCCATAAATCCAACAGCATGCGAATCATCAACCATAACCATGGCATCATATTTTTCGGCTAATTCACAAATAGCTGGCAAATTAGCTAAAATACCATCCATTGAAAATACACCATCCGTTGTAATCAAGCGAAAACGAGCGCCATGTGCTGCAATCAATTGCGCCTCTAAATCTTTCATGTCGTTATTTGCATAGCGAAACCGTTGAGCCTTGCACAACCGTACACCATCAATAATACTGGCATGATTGAGTGCATCACTAATGATAGCGTCCTCAGGACCTAACAATGTCTCAAATAAACCTGTATTGGCATCAAAACATGAAGAATATAAAATAGTATCTTCCATACCAAGAAATGCACTTATTTTCTTTTCAAGCAACTTATGCGGTGTTTGGGTACCACAAATAAAACGTACTGATGCCATGCCATAGCCGTACTTAGCTAAAGCACGTTGACCCTCTGCAATTAATTCTGGATCATTGGCAAGACCTAAATAATTATTGGCACAGAGGTTAATAGCCTCTTTTTCATTGACTTTAACCATTGCTTGTTGTTGACTAGAGATAACTCGTTCTGGTTTATATAGCCCTTCATCCTTAATCTTGATTATCTCATGTTGCAAAAAATCGATGAAACGGTGATGCACAATGATCTCTCCTTCAGAACGTAGGTTATCACTTGGGTCTGTTGGCATTTCGCAAGCTTGCGCTGAAATGTCAACAGACCCTGGTACTAACCTTAATAAATGCGGCAATAATATCAAATTTTACACAAATCCACTACGAAATAATCGCACCTTTTCTCAATTCTTGCTAAAATCACCGCAACGTTTTAACCTGCGTATTATCAAGAAACGTAATTAAACCTGTTATTCATATACGGTACCTTAGGATCGTGGTTTTAATAACGTTCCTTGGCAACATGTTGTTAAATTACACCTAATTTCGGATGGTAGTTACATGAATAGTCAATCGGCTCGCATAAATATGGTCAAACAACAATTACGGACAGGCGATATCCATCGTCAACCCGTCATTGACTTGTTTAATGAGATTCAGAGAGAAGAGTTTGTACCAAATCAACTCAAAAATTTTGCCTATTCTGATATGCAAATTAAGTTATTGCACCACCAACGTATGATGACCCCTCTAGAGGAAGCAAAATTATTGCAAGCCCTAAACCTGCAAGGCAATGAGGTAGTCCTCGAAGTTGGAACAGGGACTGGGTTTCTTACTGCTCTATTAAGTCGCCTGTGCAAAAAAGTTATTAGCATCGATTATTATTCCGA
>CAXNER010000209.1:0-3529 GCA_964201315.1 Legionellaceae bacterium | reverse complement strand
TTTTAAATGACCGACTAATGTTTAAAACCTTCGAAAGCCATGGAGGGCTTTCGAGAGCAGCATGGATGCGTATAGCGTGTTTTAAACATTAATCGGTCATTTAAAATTCAACTCACTATATATACCAGTTACAAAAACCTAAACCAATGTGGATCTTTTAACCGCTTATAGATTAAAGCCATATTAGTTAGATTTAACGTCCCTGATGAGAGACAAAATAATTACCTCTCATTGATATAGTTTGCTATAGTTTACTAAAGGACTAAGCTTAATTTAAGGGAGTATTATAGTGGCAATTAAGGTAACTGAACGAGCGGAAATATTACTTAGAGACCCCCTATTAAATAAAAGCACCGCTTTTAGCGCGAAAGAAAAAGAAACATTGGGATTATACGGATTATTACCGTCAAATACAGAGACCATAGAGGAACAGGTCCATCGATGCTATGACTCTTTTTTAGCAAAACAAACACCATTAGAACAACATATCTACCTTCGCGCCCTGCAAGATCGCAATGAAGTTCTGTTTTATCGATTCATACTAGATCATTTGGTTGAAATGATGCCCATAATTTACACGCCAGTAGTCGGCGAAGCCTGTGAGCTATTTCATCACATTTACCGTCAACCCCGCGGTTTATTTATCAGTTACCCCGAACGTGAAAAAATGGATGGCATCTTATCTGCTGTAGCTGTTAGGCGCTCAATTAGCACAATCGTTGTCACAGACGGAAGCCGTATTTTAGGGCTAGGTGATCAGGGCTGCGGTGGTCTTGGAATCCCAATTGGAAAATTGTCGTTGTACACGGCTTGCGGTGGTATCGCGCCAGCACAAACACTGCCTATTATTTTAGACGTAGGCACCAATAACCAAGAAAGGCTAGATGATCCTGAATACTTAGGATGGCGACATGCTCGCGTCTCAGGCAAAGAATATGATGATTTTGTTGATTGTTTTGTACAAGGTATCAAACGTCATTTTCCCAATGTATTGTTACAGTTTGAAGATTTTGCTCAGCAACATGCATACCCCCTATTAAAACGTTACCGTGATCAACTTTGCATGTTTAATGATGATATTCAAGGAACTGCCGCCGTTGTAGTAGCCGCTGTCCTCGCTGCTACCAAGGTCGCAAAAACACCGTTGAAAGATCAGAGGATTGCCGTATTAGGTGCCGGCTCTGCAGGGTGTGGCATCAGCGAGCAAATCCTCTCTGCGATGAAAAATCAAGGACTAACGGAGGCTGATGCCCGTTCGCGTTTTTATCTTGTTGATAGAAATGGCCTATTGCTTGAGAGCATGCCAGACCTTCTTCCTTTTCAACAGGCATTTGCACGTCCACAACACGCGTTAGGTAGTTGGACGCTGGAACATAGCGGAATTATCAGCCTGTTGGATGTTATCAACAATGCAAAACCAACCATATTAATAGGCGTTTCAGGTCAACCAAATCAGTTCACAGAGCCAATGGTGCGAGCAATGGCCAATTACTGCCAACGTCCAATTATTTTCCCTTTATCAAACCCTACCTCAAGGGAGGAAGCCACACCATCAGATCTACTAAAATGGACTGATGGTAGTGCATTGGTAGCCACAGGAAGTCCGTTTGACCCAGTAACGATAAGTGGCCGTAAAATTAATATTGCCCAATGTAACAACTCCTATATATTTCCCGGCATGGGCCTCGGCTTGGTCGCTGGAAAAGCAACGCGCGTTACGGATAACATGCTGATGGCCGCCGCTATGGCACTAAGCGAATTAGCGCCTGCTGTAATGACGGGCGAGGGTCGCCTATTACCCGAATTATCAACCATTCGTGACGTAAGCCAGCACATTGCCAAGGCCGTAATGTTGCAGGGTATCCGTGATGGACATGTTACCGGCATGAACGAGGCCCACATAGAAAAGGCCATAAAAAACACGATGTGGAGCCCACAGTATGATTCTTTCGAGGCTGTTTAATCCAAGGACACAGATATGCGTCGCCAATGGTATATAAGTTTTGGGATAGTTATCATATCCCTATTTTTATTACTGGTCATGCTACATGATACAGTCTGGTTTTTGGCTGTCCTAACGCCAATAATTGTATTATGGATTTATGACATAAATCAGAAACAACGTACATTATTGCGCAATTTCCCAGTTCTTGGACATATGCGTTATATTTTGGAGTTTCTTCGCCCTGAAATTCAACAATACTTTATTGCTGATGATGAAGAAGAACGCCCTTTTAATCGTGAAACACGATCCATTGTGTATCAACGATCAAAAAATGTACGTGACACCGTCGCTTTTGGAACCGATCTTGATATTTTATCCATTGGTTATACCTGGGTACTGCATTCTCTAGATCCTAAACATGTATTTGAAGTGGAGCCGCGCATACTGGTCGGTGGTTCTGATTGTAAAAAACCCTATAACGCTTCACGGCTTAATATTTCTGCCATGAGTTTTGGTGCGTTGTCTGCGAATGCCATTATGGCCTTAAATAAAGGTGCAAAAATAGGTGGGTTTGCTCATAACACTGGCGAGGGTGGCTTAAGCACGCACCATTTACAAGGTGGTGATTTGATCTTTCAGATTGGTACGGCGTATTTTGGCTGTCGCGATGAGGAGGGTAATTTTGATGAAAAAGAATTTTCAGTTGAGGCGCTTCGTGATGAAGTAAAAATGATTGAAATCAAATTATCGCAAGGCGCAAAGCCATCGCATGGCGGCATTTTGCCAGCCGCAAAATTAACCCCCGAAATTGCACTTGTTCGTAAAGTGCGCATGGGGCAAGATGTGGTTTCTCCATCAGCCCACTCTGCATTTAATAGCCCCATTGGGCTATTGCACTTTATTAAAAAATTACGTGATTTATCAGGGGGCAAACCCATAGGTTTTAAATTATGTGTGGGACGCAAAGATGAGTTTTTAGGGATATGCAAGGGCATGCTTGAAACACATATTTTGCCCGACTTTATCACCGTTGATGGCGCAGAGGGAGGCACAGGTGCCGCACCGCTAGAATTTACAAACCACGTGGGCGAGCCGCTAGAAGCCGGACTGGTTTTTGTTCATAACGCATTGGTAGGCATTAATTTACGCGCTAAAATTCGCATCATTTGTGCTGGTAAAATAGCCACCGGTTTTGACCTGGTGGAAAAAATAGCCCTAGGCGCTGACATCTGTAATTCCGCACGCGCCATGATGATGGCTACTGGCTGTGTACAATCTAAACAATGCAATGCCAATACTTGTCCCACCGGTGTTGCTACCCAGAATAAACGCTTACAACACGGCTTGGTTGTAGATGAAAAACAATACCGTGTTGCGAATTATCATAAAAACACTATGAAAAGCTTTTTAGAAATAGTCGGCGCCATGGGACTTACCAATCCAAGTCAACTGCAACCTGATTTCATTATGCGACGAATAAGAGCTGAATGCGTAAAACCTTTTAACGAAATTCACACCTACTTAGAGCCTGGGCAATTATTAGGAAAAAACTTTCCTGACAGCTTTAAAAAATATTGGCAGCTT
>CAXNER010000208.1:0-3568 GCA_964201315.1 Legionellaceae bacterium | reverse complement strand
ATTCCATCTCGAACATTAGCTTTCGCGCAGAACGAGAAAACAATTAAAAAAACTAACGAGCTGATTCTTTTTAATGACAGTTGTTTCATGATGACCTCAAAATAATTGACTGGATGATAGGTAGTTAGATTAGCCTCGTCAATGAATACATTAGGACTTATGCAAAAACCAGATTACTTTAGTATTTTTCAAGCCAACGAAAGCCCGCAATGGCATTAAAGGTTGGTCTAGATAAGCTCCCAGCTTCCAACGGTTTGAAAAATACTAAAGTAATCTGGTTTTTGCATAGGTCCTACAAATTGCTCATGTGACGAATTTTTAACCAAGTGGCAATGCTATATCGCAATTGATACGCCGTGCGAACTTCATGGACCATAGAGCTGTTGAAACAAACAAATCGATTGCCCTCGGGTGCGATAGTCGTTAAGGGTTGCTCATTGGTGTTATACAATAGCAATTCGCCTCCATTGGCTTCTGACCACTCGTTGTTTAGGTAATATACACAAGAAATCCGTCTATCAAGTGTGGTTTTAAATTGATCGATGTGTTTTTTATAAAAATTATTTGGTTGATAGATGGCAAAATGTGCTTCGTAGTCAATTAAACCTAGCAACAGAGATTGATTAAGTATGTTGCAAAGTTTTTCTATTTCTACAAAATAAGTTTTAACTGCGTTGTTGATCCCTGGTTTGTCTAACCAACAAATCGCATCATTACGAATAGCCATGTTGATGGTTTTGAGATTGTTTTGGCCTATTTTTGCTGGTTTAAAATGCCCATCTTGGTGCATTGCTTGGATAGTAGCCCTTAATGCTCGGTAAGTATCGTCATCGAGAAAGTTATCGATAACATGAAAGCCATGGGCATAGATTCCATCTGCAATTTTGGTTTGTATAGACAATGTTCACAGTGAGTCGTATTAAGGAGGCACATTCTACCGCGATTGCAAAAAAAAAGCACTTTACATTTCATATCCATGGTTGTCCCAGAGGGGGAGGAGGGGCAAGCTGGACTAAGTTGCAAGCTTGCGGGCTTCAAAAAACATCAAAGTTGAGAGAAAATAGCTTAGCTAATTGTGCGGTTTGTCGAAGAGATCATACAAAGATTGTTTTTAAAATACAGTAGAAGCATAATTCAAAAGTAAGGGATTGCATTATGGAGTATAATTTGCATGGATGATTCAAAAAAAAGGATTTTTGGTTTAGTTTTTATATGGATGATATGGTCTTTTGCGACCTTAATATATTTTCAGCAGTATTACTTGCGCGTAATAGTTGGTAGTTTATCTCACTATCTTATGATTGATTTTTTCTTAACAATAGTGGATTTAACAGATCTGTCCGTATTATTTTTTGTGGCCTATATTGTTGCATTACCCATTGCGGGCATACTAATAGATCGCTATGGCGTTAAAAAAATGCTGTTATTAGCTTCGTTTACCTTGACTATCTCTTGTTTTATCTTTTCTCATTCACATAATGATACTGAGCTTGCTGTGGCACGAGGACTAATGGGCTCTTCCGGCGCATTTACATTGATTTCCACCCTAATTATTATTCGTAGATATTTTAAGGCAAGTTTATTTCCAATTCTTTCCGGATTAACGCTATCAGTAGGTATATTGGGTGGTGTTATTGGAAATTGGTTGCTGGTTGATTTATCCAATACCTACAATTGGCGGGTACTTATAAGTTACACGGGCTGGTTCTCTTTGGCATTAGGCCCGTTATTTTTTATCAGCATTCATCTGCATGAAAAGGGTGAAAAACACACACACATCGCTCATCAGGCAGGACTTAAAAAATTTTTTTCTGATGTCAAAAAGTTTCTAAATCAGTGGCGAAACTGGCTGCCAGGTATTTATGGTGGTTTTATCATAGCACCAATTGTAAGCTTTGCCTGTTTTTGGTCGACTCCTTTTTTGAGATTCAAGTACCAAATAACATTAGATGATTCCGCCTATTATACGTCATATATTTTCTGGGGTTATGCCGCTGGTGCGCCAATCATTGCGTTTTTCATTAAAAAAGTTGGTTTAAAATCGATGATGGTATTTTGTGCCGGTCTTGAATTAGTAACCATGCTTATACTTATCAACTATACGCTGCCCTTTTCATTATTGCCGCTTTGCCTCTTCTCTTTGGGATTTACTGCCGGGGCTTATTGTTTAGCCTCAATTCTTACAAAACTATTAGCTGAAAATGATATCGCAGCATGTGCATTTAGCTTTACTGACATGATATCGCAATTTATAGCCGCTCTAACATTATGGTTAATGGGTGAATATATATTTTATTTTCATGGCGTGAAAATTACTCAAGCACACAGGGTATACTTGCCCTTAGTATTAGAGCACACCATGGAATTGCTGGCTATTACGTCTCTTTTAGGCCTGATTGTAGCCTGTTTTGTTCGCCCTCCTGCAACAGAGCGCTACAGACGTAACACGAAGAGCTCATCATCAAGCTGATTATACGGTGCAAAAGAGCGCGGTGAACTGCCCCTACATTATTAATGGGGTGATGTGTAAAGTGCTTTTTGGTGAGTTCGCCATTCTGGCATAAATTTATCCATCAATTGGTAGAAGCGAGCATTATGACTTGCTTCCAGCAAATGAATCATTTCGTGAATTAAAACATATTCAAGGCACGCGATTGGTTTTTTTATCAAATGAAGATTTAACCAAATGCGACGGGTCAGCGTATTGCATGAGCCCCACCGTGTTTTCATTGTTTTAATGCCCCAGTCATTCACGTTCACGTCCATGATGGGTTGCCATTTTTTGATTAAAGGTGGTACAAGCGATTGCATTTGGGTTTGATACCATTTTTTAAGAGACGCTTGTTTTTCTAGTGTGGAGGTGTTGGGCATAGTTAGTAAATGTATGGCATTGTCGCTCAATGCCACTGTTCGAGGGGCTAAGCTTTCTATCACTGTTAGGGTGTAGGGGGCGCCTAAGAAATAATGGCATTCACCAGTTTGCATAATGGGTTCAGTTACTATTGGAAGTGCTTGCAAACGCGCTCGTTGTGCATGCAGCCATTCACGCTTTGCCTCAAGTTGTTGGCGAATGTGTCGAATGCTTAGCCGTAACGGGGCGCTGACTCGCACACGACCATCTGGTGGATAGATGCGTAGATGCATATTTTTTATAGGTTTGCGCACTATTTCTATGGGTATGCCATCAATTTCTATTTGATCGTTAGCCATCGACATGTTTCTGTAGTGAAAAATGCCATGATAGCATTTTGTATCAGCGTCTGTCAGGAACGCACGGGCTATCAACATATTCGCCATTGACGGTCAAAATCATGTTTACATTAGCACGCTGATAGCGGACCAGTGTTTCGTAATCTGCTTGGGTAACATACCCATAAGCATTGCCACAATATACTAAAGAAGAGGCATGGCGTGCTGGCTTAACATGCAAGGGAACATCACATTCCCATTTAAAATGGGTTAAATCGCAATTAGCCTTTGCCAGGCTAATTGGTAAAATGAATAACACCAAAACCAGATTCCATTTCTTCACGGTTCTTTGCTCCATGATTACCCTACAAAATATATA
>CAXNER010000207.1:0-3571 GCA_964201315.1 Legionellaceae bacterium | reverse complement strand
ACTTAAAAACACCCAAATAGCTTTTGTTTTCCATGCAACAGGTGCCGATGTTGAAATTTTTTGGGTGTTTGATTCATAGCGTACTGCAAAAAGCAGCCACAACAAAAGCGCTAGGTAGATTAAATAGCCGATGTTCCAGCCAGAAAATTGCTGACCAATACCTGAAAATCGCTCCACCAACCAAGGGTAGCTTAGCAATGCCAAAAGACTACCGCAGTTACTAGCCACGTATAAAAAATAGGGGTCAGCCGCTCGCAGACCCTGAGTCCTGCTGAAAGCAACCTGAAGCAATGGTGCTGAGGCCCCAACAACCAATAAAGGCAAACCAAGTTGCAATAATAAATTTTGAAGAATAAGCAGTTCAGGTGCACCCTGACCAAGTATAGGAACAAACGCTAATGGCAAAGCAATAACACTAAGAAGACAAACGCATGTATGAATCACACGCCACCAGTATGGGCCCTTAAACCGGCTTAACACCCAAGCATAAGCATAAGACAGGAGCAACAACGCTTGAAAAAAGAGCATGCACACCGTCCACACCGCCGGCGTGCCACCATAAACTGGTAACAGTATTTTCGCCACCATCGGCTGGATGATGAACAATAAACTCGCACTTAAAAATAGACTGACTGGAAAAAGAAATCGATACACGAAAGCTACCCTGCTTTTTTAATGCATTGTTGACAAGCTACATACCGAAGTCAATAACAATTTGTGTATGGAAGTTCTAATGACAATTTTTCATAAAGAAAATTATATTTTAGAATACTATGAGCGGGAATCTTTAAGTGAAATGCTGCAACATCGATATAGAGTGCTAGAGATAATCTGTCGCACTCTATAATCTTTTTTATAACATTAACAAATTGGACCTGGACCACGATCAAAATTATCTTCATCAAATTTTTTGGATTGACTCCTGCATGAAGAGTGTGGCATAAAAACATGCCTAGAGCTGTTTTTCAATACACCAGAAGTACTGCTTTTAGACGCATCGTCTGGTGTATTTTTTTTACACTAGAATCAGTCTTCTTACTAACTGGTTTTTTTTCTGAATTATCAAATGTGTTGTTTGAATTAGAACTTGGCACTATTGCTCTCCGATAAATGTATTATTTTAAATCGGAGGCATAGTACCAAAAAAACCTTAAGAAACTATTAAGGAATGGCTTACACGTGTTCGCGCGAGGCATTAAGCATCCAACGCGCTTTTTCGTGGGATGAAATGCGGTTAGCTAGTAAATTAACCGTGCCCTCATCATTCATTTTTTGCGCAAGTGCCATGGACTGGTTTAAATCTTTCACCAAAGTATCATTATCCTTTGCAAGCTCAATAAGCATCTTGTTCGCACTTGATTTAGAGTCCCCATCGGTGATGGTCTTTAAACGCTCAAAATCTTTAAATGTTGCAGGTGCGCTGTGCCCCATGATCAAAAGCCGCTCAGCAATTGCATCTACTGCCTCAGCAAGCTCTTGGTATTGCAATTCAAATAGCTCGTGCAATGACTTAAACTGCGGCCCCTTCACGTGCCAATGATAGTTTTGCGTTTTTAGGTACAATGCATACGTATCTGCTAGAAGAACAGATAATTTATTCACCACGTCACTCATTGCAAACTCCTTTTTATTGCGGGCTAAATCCTCCTCTAAGCATAGAAGCTTCGTCTTAATGAATCAATCTCATTTTTTTGTTAGAATCGCTTGCAGCGTAATAAATTTGGGGTGGAAATGGACGAACGATTGTATACAATAGCCACAGAAGATTTGAATTCATTAAACAATGAGACTAAACAGCAGGCATTAACATCATTAGAAACTGGAAAAGTGGTTTATTTTCCATCCTATTCATTCGCATTAAACGAAAATGAGCAGGGCCTATTGTCTGAAATGATCCTTGCCCCCAAAGAAAAAAACTTAAACTATGATTATTGCCGTCAAAAACTTTCCAGCTTAAACACATCAAAAACCGCCCCCGACATAAACCCCACCACGGTGCAACAATTCATGCATCGCTACGCTGAATTTACTAAGCAACTCATAGACATTGTGTTACCACAATACAGTCTAGCATTACGCTTTGGTCGAACCAGTTTCCGCCCAGTCGAAATAAAAAGCCGAAAAACGTCCAAGCGTAATGACGATACGCGGTTGCACGTTGATGCTTTTCCATCAACGGGTGTTAATGGCCAAAGAATATTACGCATTTTTTGTAATATTAATCCCCACGGGAAACCCCGTGTCTGGCATATTGGGGAGCCTTTTGAGCAAGTTCTTGCTACCTTTGCGCCACAAATCCCCCCCTATAGTGCAATAGGAGCAAGGCTACTAAAATTGGTAAAAGCCACAAGAAATGTCCGTTCAGCCTATGATCATTACATGCTTAAATTGCACAACAGCATGAAATTAGATGACCACTACCAACAAAACATCACAAAACACCGCGTTGAATTTCCACCACAAAGCACTTGGTTAGTGTTCACAGACCATGTCTCGCATGCCGCCTTAAGTGGGCAATTTTTACTAGAACAAACCTTTTATTTACCCGTTGGCGCAATGGAAAATCCGGCTCATTCCCCCCTTAAACAATGGGAAAAATTAAAAAAATGCGCACTTGTATAACGTTAGAAACAAGTATTGAGTCTGGTAGTAAATACGATTTTAATTATGTCGTCGCTAAATTTAGAAAATACATTACTAGATAGCTTTTGTTAGAGTAAAAATGACTAGAGTCAGTATTGTGGAATACAGCATGTTCAACCGCTTTAAAGCTCTTTACTTCTCGAAGCTCTGACTAAACTTTCCATATTTTTAGCCGCTACGATTGCTTTTTTTTCGTCCAGCCGAGTAAAAAACCCGGTTAAATTACAAAGCAGCGAAACAGCAAAAATATCATTTCAGAAAGTGGTATGTTTGCTGTTTAGGTGCTACTTCTACTGCTTTTATAGTGCCACAAAAGCACTTGTGTTAACCCTAAGGTATTTACTACACCCCCTACTATATTTCTAACCCGTTTATTTTATTCGCTTCCACTTCCGTTGTTTTTTTGCTCGCAGCTGCAAAAAAACTTAGGTTTGAGGCCGTCCCAAATAAAGCTGTCTTAACTTCTGGGATTGGTGTTAGTGGCGGCCTTTTTAGATTGTGACTTGGAGCCGAATAAGAGGAAGGGTATTGAGGATACACGCCAATTAAAGACTCAATCCTTTTTAGTGGAATATTTCCAAGCAAGGGAGAGCAAACCATTGGGCCTAATGCGGAAACATCCATTGGCAAGGATCCGGTTGAATTTGATGCCGTTGTGGTTGTGATTGTAATTGCTTCCGGTCTCTTTATCTTTAACATGGCTCTACCTTTCAAAAATTAATTTTGCGCATGTTAACAGATATCACCTTTAAAATCTCACATTAATGCTCCACATATATTCTAGGTGCGCACATTGTACGCTTCATAAATTCATGCTGATTGTATGTATAGTCGGTTGAATTTTAAATGACCGATTAATGTTTAAAACCTTCGAAAGCCATGGAGGGCTTTCGAGAGCAGCATGGATGCGTATAGCGTGTTTTAAACA
>CAXNER010000206.1:0-3611 GCA_964201315.1 Legionellaceae bacterium | reverse complement strand
CAAAATTTGGTTTGAATGCCGAACAAGTACTCGATTTGGTCCATCAACTTAAACGTCAAAACGCGCTGGATTGTCTTCAGTTAATGCACTGCCACCTTGGTTCACAAATTGCAAATATCCATGATATCCGCAACTGCATGCAGGAAGTGGCGCGCTATTATGTCGAGTTGCGCCGATTAAACGCGCCAATCACTACCATCGATGTCGGTGGTGGCCTTGCGGTAGATTATCAAGGCCTGCGTTCAAATATTGATTGCTCAATGAATTATAGCGTCAAAGAATATGCAACCAATATTCTTTTAACCGTACGTGACTTGTGCCACGAAACGGAGATGCCAGAACCTAATATTATTTCTGAATCAGGACGAGCGCTCACGGCCCATCACGCAGTAATAGTCACCAACATCACTGACATGGACGTGGCCACCAAAGCACCCAAACTACCCGTCGTCGAGCCAGATGAATCTAGGGTTATTCACGATATTTGGGATACCTATCAGGTGATGACCGACCACTCGCCTACGGAAATTTACCATTATGCTAAACATGCACTAAATGAAGCTCACTCGATGTTTAAGCATGGTGTAATAAGCCTCGTTGAAAAAGCGAAAGTCGAGCAATTATACACCACCATCTGTTTCGAAATTCAACAACGTTTAGATGAAAACAACCCTGGCGATAGCGAGCTAATTCAGAGCATTAACGAACGCCTGGCTGCCAAAATATTTTGTAACCTTTCTTTTTTCCAATCCATTCCAGATGCATGGGCTATTGGACAAATTGTCCCTATTGCCCCCATTACGCAACTCAAAGAAAAACTTTGCATGCACAGTATATTGCAGGATTTAACGTGTGATTCAGATGGCACGTTAAAACAATACACAGGAAAATCGGGCATCACAACAACATTGTTACTACCAACATTTGATGAGAATAAACCTTATGATATCGCTTTCTTTTTAGTTGGTGCTTATCAAGAAATCCTTGGTAATCTACACAATTTGTTTGGCGACACAAACTCACTGGATGTTAAATTAGTAGGTGATGGTCGCTTTGAAATCAATGACTTGGTCAGTGGCGACACCATTACAAACGTGTTAAACCTCGCGCACTACGATACCAAAAAACTATTGCAATCCTATGAAAAACAATTGATACATACTGAGTTACCTCATGAACAAATACAGTCTTATTTGAATGAGTTACGTAGTATTTTTACACAATTAACGTACCTAGACAGCAACAAATCAAAAGGTTAATGCACGATGAATCCAAAACAATCTGGTTTTTACATGCCCGCAGAATGGCACCCTCACGCAGGGTGCTTTATGGCATGGCCCTGTCATGAAGAAACATGGGCCAAAGTAGGTCTTAAAAAAGCACGCAAGGCCTATGCCGCCGTGGCTCGCGCTATTGCACAGTATGAACCCGTCACGATGTTGGTTAATCCTGACGAGGCAGAAGAAGCCGCAACGCTTTGTGGCGAGTCTATTCACCTACTCCCATTAAGCATTGATGACTCATGGACTCGCGATACAGGCCCTACCTTTTTAGTTAATGCTAAAGGAGAGTTAGCCGGCGTCGACTGGATCCATAACGCTTGGGGCGGTAACTATGAGAATTGTGAGAAAGATAAAAAAATTGCCAAAGCCATCATCAAGCACATCGGTGCTAAATACTTTCACGCGCCTTTAGTAATGGAAGGTGGCTCTTTTCATGTGGACGGGGAAGGCACATTATTAACCAGCCGCGAGTGCTTGCTCAATAAAAACCGTAATCCAAATTTATCCCAACCAGAGATTGAACGTTATCTAGGTGACTATTTAAACTGTGAAAAAATAATCTGGTTAAACAAAGGATTACTGGGTGATGAAACGGACGGCCACATTGATGAAATTGCCTGCTTTATTGCGCCTGCGAAAGTGCTTGCTTTAATCACTCATGACAAAAAAGACGCCAACTATAAAACCTTGCAGGAAAACTTAGGCCTATTACAATCAGCTACGGATGCAAAAGGACGAGCATTAGACGTCTATACCATAGAGCAACCACCAGCAACCTACTTAGACGGTGAGCGATTAACACTCTCCTACATTAATTTTTACCTCGCAAACAATGGCATTGTCATGCCAGCGTTTGGGCATGCGGCTCATGATAAAGCAGCATACGGTCTTTTTGTTAAATTATTTCCAAACCATCAAATAACACAAATTGACGCGCTCGATGTTTTTGCCGGTGGTGGTGGTATACACTGTATTACACAACAACAGCCACAAGGACACACACTCCAGGATAAAAAAGGACTTCAATAAAGTTATTTAAGAACTCTCGAAATTTGACTGTCCTTCTCTTCCTGTCCCATCTCATCTTTAACGGGAGGGCAGTCATTATGCGAAACTTGCTGCTTCACAAGATCATCGTCTTGCTTTATCCACAATTGAGCAGGAATTTGATGCATTATTTTAGAAGGTGTTTGAGGAGCTAATTGATCCAATACATCATTAAATGAGCTTTCTTTAATAAAGGCATGTTTGGCTTCTTCAGCTTGGCCGGATTCAGGGCTTTCTTGCTCCTTTTTTCTTAATTTTTCGACTCTTTCACCAGTTACCCTAGCTGAGACTCTATTTCTTAAAAAAGCACTGATCCCACCCATTATTTTACTAATAACATCGACAAAAAATAAAGCAATTTTCGTAAACAACCCCCTAATAACTGAAATATTTTGTTGATTTTCTGATAAATGCTTTACTTTACCTTTTACAGGTTGTTCAATGTTTTCTTGAGACTTTTCTGTTGCTATATGATTTGGCCCTTTAATTTGCGATGGTTTAATTAAGGTATTGCTATCTTTAGGTTTGAATTGCTTTAATTCATCCATAACACTTTTCTTTTGGCTATAGGCTTCCCCGGCTTTATTAATATATCTAAATACCTCCAAGTTCGCTTCTACTTCAGCCTGTGTTCTTACATAGATAAACTGAGCTTTGGGTAAACCTTTTGCCCCAACTTCCGGATGAAATTGTGTTGTAAGAATTGGGACCCCAAAATCTGATTCTGCTGCCTCAATAGATGTCTCATCACTCGCAGTTCCTGTTTGTTTAAAACCTTCGCCTAGTTTAGAAACAACCTGATTGTGCGCACCAAAAAACTCGCTTTCATAATGAGCCGTGGTAACATCATCACGCACAGCTTTTCCTCCAACAATTTGGGCTAACATTGAGTCTTTATTGATAGTTATTGCATCGTAGTTCATAAAATGCTGTTTATCCAATTGGGAAGCCGTTAAGTCACCAATTTCTCCCCCCCCATATACAGCAATCACCTGATGTCCACCACAAACTCCCAAAATAGGCATACCTTTTTCGATTGCCACATGAACTAAAGCTAATTCTGCAACCGTACGAGAAAAATCATAATTTTGACCTTCTTGTCTTTGTTGGTTAAAAAGTTCAGGATCGATCATCGCGTTATTTCCTGATAGAGCCAAACAATCAACATCTTTAAGTAACTCAACTGCGTTTGCTTTAGCGTGAGCAAATAGTGTTTGACGCCCCGCCGGAGAAGCATATAACTTATCGAATTCTTCTTTCGGTATGGTTTCCATTATTTTT
>CAXNER010000205.1:0-3634 GCA_964201315.1 Legionellaceae bacterium | reverse complement strand
ACCTTGCGAGCGACACTGGCTGCGACGAAATCATTTTCAACCATGACGGCAATCGCTATTTCTGGTTTTTCGACAGGAGAAAATGCAATGAATAATGAGTGATCCCGCAAGGCTTCTGGAATATCAGTATAACGTTTTTTTTCATATTGACTGCCACTAAACACTTGCGCGGTGCCCGTTTTTCCAGCGACGGTGTATGGCGCGACTCGCCCAAACCGATAGGCGGTTCCCTCATTGCTACTTATAACGGCTTGCATTGCATCGGTCACGTTAGTCCAATATTCGCTGTTTTTTAGCTGGATGGGGTATTCTTCCAAGGGCATAAACTTATGCGACGCGCCATGATCATCTACGGTTGTGCTCAATAAGTGGGGACGAAAACGCCGTCCATGCTGGCTCAAGGAGGCGGTGGCGTTGGCTAATTGCAGGGGAGAGGCTAACATAAATCCCTGTCCAATCGAGGTAATCAGTGTATCCCCAGGGTACCAATGGACACCTTTGCTGCGGCTCTTCCAATTGGGGCTTGGTACGAGTCCGGGGGCTTCCTCAAAGAGATCAACATGGGTGAGTTGGCCAAAACCAAATTGCATGAGCATCTCTTCTATGGCGCTTATTCCCATCTTGTTGCCTAGCTGATAAAAATAGGTATCACAAGACACAGTAATAGCACGTTTGAGGTTGATTATCCCATGCCCTGTTCGCTTCCAGTCGCGATAAAAATGACTTACCCCAGGCAGTCTATACCAGCCTGGGTCGTAAATTTTAGTTTCGGTGGTAACCACCCCTTTTTCAATTCCTGCTATAGCTATAAATGGTTTTATTGTTGATGCAGGAGGATATAGGCCACGTACAGCCCGGTTATACAATGGTCGGTCATGTGAGTTGGCTAATTGTTGATAATCGCGACTACTGATTCCATTGACGAAAACATTCGGATCATAACTCGGCGAGCTCACCATCGCTAAAATATCGCCGTTGTTGACGTTCACAGCAACAACCGCCCCCCGTTTATCAAGCATTGCTTCATAGGCGGCCCGTTGCAAGCGCGCATCAATGGTAAGGTACATTTTTGCACCGGTAATGGGCGTTTGCTTGCTTAAAATACGTAATGTTCTTCCACTGACATCTGTTTCTACTTGTTGATAGCCAACTTGCCCGTGCAGAATGTCCTCATAATATTTTTCTATTCCGGTTTTGCCAATGAAATTGGTTGCTCGATAATTTGTGCTGTCTACAAGCTGTAATTCTTGTTCATTAATTCGCCCAACATAACCCAGTAGGTGGGCTGTTGTTTCGGCAAGAGGGTAATAGCGCATCAGTCGTGCTTTAATGCTTACGCCCGGAAATTGATATTGATTGCTAGCAAATGTTGCGACGTCTTCTTGGCTTAATTTGAGTTTAAACGGAATAGGGACGTAGGCATGATTTTGACTGCAGGCATGATTGAAATTATCAATGTCGTCATCTGTTATTGAAGGTAATAGTTCTTTTAGGCGCTCTAAGGTGTCGGATAATTTTTTAACCCGTTCGGGGACTATTTCTAGAACATACACAGGAATATTGTCAGCCAGTACAACCCCATTTTTATCAAAAATAACACCTCTGGGGGGAGGGATGGGGATAATGCTCATCTGATTTTTTAGAGACATCGTAGCATAGTGCTTGTATTGGGAGAGTTGCAAATAAGCCAGGCGTAAAACCAATGTGAGGGAAAGTATAATGAGTAACGCGACTAACAAGCTTAGGCGAAAGTAATGTAACTGTGATTCAACACGGTTATTTTTAACGGATTTGCTCAGGCGCATCGTATAGTTATCATTTATGGTAAGGGTGATTATGTAAAATAGACCATGCGCGATAGAGTGTTTCTATGAGCGTTACACGCACCAAGGTGTGTGGTAACGTTAACATTGAAAGAGACCAGCGTTCATCGCTACGCAGTACTAACTCCGCAGGAAGGCCTTCTGGACCGCCAATCAAAAAACATAAGTGGCTGGTCAGTTGTTGCAATCGTGCAATTTTTACGGCCAATTGCTCGCTTGTGAATGAATCACCCGTAGGTTCTAGGGCAATAATGCGGGCATTATTGGGAATAGCATCACGCATCATTACCATTTCTTTTTCCAAAATACGCGATATATCGGTAGATTTCCCGCGGCGCATGAGTGGAATTTCAACGATAGTGAGTGCTACACCATCTTGTAGTCTTTTAGCATATTCTTTAACGGCTTGGTCAACCCATGCCGGCATCTTGTTGCCCATCGTCACAACGGTGATTTTTAACATAGGATCATGTCCATGATAATTTCCCGCTGTAGCGCAAAATTAATGAGGTTGATTTTGCCACAACCCTTCTAAATTATAAAATGCCCGGCTTTCAGGTTGCATGACATGGAGGATGTAATCACCAAAATCGACCAAAGCCCAATCACCGCCTTGAAGTCCATTGCGAGTTAATGCGGGCAAACCGATGTTTTTCATGTGATCTATAACATGTTCAGCTATTGCTGTGACATGGCGAGAAGAGCGGCCACTGCAAATGATCATAAAATCGGTGATCGTTGTTTGTTGACTGACGTCAATCACGTTAACGTCAATGGCTTGTATATCTTCAAGTGATTTAAGTAATGCGTTTAGTTCTGGATTTTTAATAGACATATTTTAGTTATCGATTCATTCAAAAGGCGATGGATGATAGCAGTAATTGGGCATACACACAAAATATGTTGTTAAGCGCTCTTTTTGAGTGACAATTTACCCTTAAAAAATAACATTTTCAATGCATTTTGGCGTTTATTAGTACCATGAACTATAGTTCAAATAGTGTGAGTGGTAATCATTGTGCTGCTTATAACCTATTTCATAGGGGTTAATTATATGTGCTCTTCCATCGTCAAAAAAGCAAGTCTGGTTGTTCGTAATGCCACGCTAAATGATGTGAGTGGAATTAGCGAGTTGGTTGAAAGGGTGTATCCGGATATGCCTCCTTTGGAGGTGGATTCAATCAAGAGCCTAATCACCCGTTATCCTGAAGGTCAATTTATTGCCTTATTTGACAACAAAATTATTGGTTATTGTGCAGCAATTAGAATTTCAAGCAATCTCGCGCTCAATCAACACACATGGAGCGAAATTTCAGGCAATGGTTATGCAACTACTCATGATCCAGAAGGTGATTATTTATATGGCATAGAGACATGTGTGGATCGTGCCTACTGGAACCATCACATAGGGCATCGCGTTTACAATGAACGCAAAGAACTCTGCATTCGTTTGCGATTGAAAGGAATTGTTACCGGTGGCCGTATGGGCGGGCTTGCTGAAGAAATGAAGACGGTTAAAACGCCTGAAAAATACATTGAATTGGTTAAAGATGAGAAAATTCAAGATCACACGTTGATGTTTCAGTTGCGCAATGGTTTTGAAGTCATTGGGGTTTTAAAAAATTATTTCCCAGATGATAAACAATCCCTTGGGTATGCTTCTCACTTAATTTGGCACAATCCCGAAATATTAACCGATCCTGGGGTAAACGGGACGAAGCAGCACCAGCATCGGCGCAAACACCATTATCTAGATACGGATCACGTACGGGTTGCGGCAGTTCAATACAAACAAAGAAAAATTCAATCGT
>CAXNER010000204.1:0-3642 GCA_964201315.1 Legionellaceae bacterium | reverse complement strand
ATAACCGTTCATCGGTATTTTATCAATCAGGATAAAGCATCACTGCAACTTTTTTATGAACGTTTGCAACAACAAGATTCCATGAATTTTTCAGTGCCATCCATCTTTTTTTGTAATTCGAGATGGGCGGGGTTTGCTGATAATGACGCAAAGGGTAAATCTCTTTTGGATGGCCTGACTTATTGTTACCAAAAAGTCACTGAGGAAGGGCGGTTGAGTCCTACTGCAATCAATTTGCTACGCCCATGGGGTAATGCAATTCAATTTCAAGTTAATACTAGTGTGGCTCCACCAACGTTGCTATTAATTCCTTTAATGGCAATAGTGGACGCGTTTAGTCCTTGTTCAATTTTTTGTTTTACCGCGTTTCTTGCGTTTATTTGGTTGTATCCATTGCAAAAATGGTTGCAATTTGGCCTGGGGGCTTTTTTCCTGTTATCTTTAAGCGTCATTCATAATTTCCAACAAATTGAGTCGACTGCATACTATCAACTCATACCAAAATTAAAAATTGCCACAGTTCTGGTCGGTCTATTGTTGGTGCTTTATGTGTTAAGAGATTTTCGAAAACTGTTGTCTGGGGTTGTTGTTACACCAGATAAATACGTTTTTGCGGTGATTATCTTCACTGCATTTGCGGTACAAATATGCCAACAGACATGCTTGTTTAATATGGCGATGGTGTTTGAACAATGGTTGACAGAACAAACACTCTCACCCACAAAGTACTTCTTGTATCAGGCGTACTATTTGTTTGTCTATTTACTACCGTTGGCGGTCATCTTGTTTTTTTATCTTATCTTTGGTCGTCACCAACGTTTATCGAAATTTCAGAAAGGGCTCCAAATCGCTGCTTGCCTGATATTGATAACGCTTGGGGTGTTGTTGGTAACCTATCCACCACTCTTGGCCAATTTATTGGCTTCTTTTATTGTTTTGTTAACCTCGATAGTGATTGGATGGTTTGTGGTGCGACGGAACTATACTTTCCGCGGATGAGTTGTTAAAAAATAACATGGACAAAAAATATAAGTGGCCTAAAATAGGCCACATTGATAAGCAACAAGTAGGGTAATGCAATGGTAAAACTAACAGATATACCTGTAGTTGTTGAAAGTGGTCAAAAATATAAAACCACAGGTGGTGTTGTTGCAATCAAAGATGGCGTTAAATCAGTTGAATCAGCTCATCCTCGTTTGGCGAAGCCTAAATGGTTACGCATTGTTAACCAGACCACGCCCGCATACACTCGTGTGAAAGAGCAAGTGAAAGAGCATCGCCTATCTACCGTTTGTGAAGAAGCAAAATGCCCTAATATTGCGGAATGTTGGTCGCACGGTACGGCTACCATTATGTTGATGGGATCTGTTTGTACACGAGCATGCCGATTTTGCGCGGTAGATACCGGAAATCCTCATGGCTGGTTAGATAAAGAAGAGCCTGAAAATACGGCAAGAACCGTTGCCTTAATGAATCTTGATTATGTTGTACTAACGTCTGTTAATCGAGATGACCTGCCTGATGGTGGTGCAAATCATTATGCTGATGCTGTGCGGGCTATCAAAGTGCGTTGCCCACAAACTAAGATTGAAGTGCTTACACCAGATTTTCAGGGTAATCATCATGATGTTGCACGGTTATTAGATAGCGGGGTTGATGTGTTTGCCCAAAACGTAGAAACAGTTGAGCGTTTAACACACCCAGTGAGGGATAATCGTGCTGGTTATTGGCAAACGTTGGATGTATTAGCTTTTGCTAAGCAATACCGGCCTGATGTATTAACGAAAACCAGCTTGATGCTTGGGCTAGGGGAGACGGATGAGGAAATTATTCAGACCATGGATGAGCTTCGTGCAAAGCAGGTTGATATTTTAACCCTGGGACAATATTTACAACCAACTAAAAATCATTTGCCGGTGATGCGGTACGTAACCCCTGAAGCGTTTGTAATGTTACGTGAAATTGGATTGAAAAAAGGATTTTTCGAAGTGGCTTCAGGCCCATTGGTTCGCTCAAGTTACCGTGCTGATCGCATATTTAAACGTGATAATTTGGGCTTGTAGGGTTGGTATGACAATGAGGAGCAAATCGCTCACGTTTCATCGCTAAAATAGGTTTGATACAAATTTATATAGGAATCATCTTTTTCTATTTGGAGTATTTTTTGATTAATTGCATTTAATAACGCCTCGTGGCCAGGAGATGACATGATGCCTATCCCCTCACCAACGATCAGGAATTTACCAAGAGTTTTAAATCCATTTCCTCCATTGAGCTGCCAGTAAAGTGCAGTTGATTCATGTGTAAATGCAGCAGAAATTCCACCATTATCTAGGGTCGTAATAAGATCTTCGGAGTTATCGAATTCCTCGATCTCAAATTGCTTGCCATAATTTGAGGTTAAGTACTGATAAAATACGCTCCAATCCCTACTTCCCCTAATGATGCCAACTTTTGTTCCTTTTAAAGCATCTAATGAATCAATGTTACTGTCTTTTGCAATTAAAAAAGCACCTTTACTTAATAAGTAGGGTAGGCTGTAGATATATTTGTCAGACTTGCCGCCGTAAATAGTAATCCCTCCAATCGCAATATCGATCTTTCCAGTATCTAAGGCTTGGTATAAATCTTTAAACTTCATGGAGTGGATTTCACAGTTAGCTTGCAGGCGTTGACAAAGCAACTGCATCAATTGTGCATCAAATCCTGTACCGTTTGACATTACAAAAGGCGGATAAAAATACACCATACCTATTTTAATGGTGTTTGGGTCAGGGGTTGCGTTTAATGAGAAAGAAAACAGAACCAATATTAAAGCGCTAAAGAACTTCATTGTTACAATTCCTTTTGCTTTTTTTATGTTAATGATTTGAGGCCATATACCTACATTGTAGACCGGCTTTTCGAAAATGCTTTAAATCTACTAGTAGCACTTCGCTCAGTACGCTGTTTATTTGTTGATGCGTTCATGCAAGGATTATTTGCCGTTTGCCAAATAATCGATGTAAATAGTGGGCAAGGATGAGCATAATCACACTCAAAATGCACGCAGCTACACCCAAGTAGAGGTAATAGTGTTGGTAGATGGGAAGGCTTTGAACGGGTGATGTCATTGTTTCAGGGATCGCGACCCAGCCTGCAAGGCGTCCAGAAAGAGCACTTGATAAAGAGCAGGCTAAATACCATACCCCCATTGCGAAGGCCAGTGATTGGTTATCACAATAAAGACCAATCATGCTTAATCCAATCGCACTCACCCATAATTCAGCAAGAGTGATAAAAATATAGGTAAGTGCAATGTAATTTCCATTGACGATACCTTGTTCGCCATGGCGTGCTGCATAAGCCATGATGAGTAGTGAAAATCCTGCCAACAAGGTACCGCATGCGAATTGATAGGGTATAGAAAAACGAGGGAATTTTTGGTAGAAGCGGGGCAGTTGCATCCCTAATACGATAATGAGTAAAGGGTTGAGCATTTGATACTGCGCAGGTGAAATTACAAAATTAAGCAGATGCAAGTTTGAATTATTTTGAGCAAATATGACCAGTGTGCTATTCATTTGGTTATAAATAACAAAAAATACAATGGCTTCTAGTGTTAAGAGCAATGCGACAAATTGTTTGTAGCGAGACTCACCA
>CAXNER010000203.1:0-3651 GCA_964201315.1 Legionellaceae bacterium | reverse complement strand
ACGATTGTATTCATTCACGCTCAATACTTCCTACTAATAAAGCGGAGTATAAAAATAGCTACATTCTGGTAAATAAACAACTCTATTATATCCACTCTGATGAAACGGTTGAGGAAATTCAGCTTACCCCCGAGCAATTTGATCGGTTTTTAAAGGATTTTAATGAGCTTAACCCCAATAGACAGGATGTAATACGTCTGCCCCAGAAAACTCTTCAAAACTTAATTGAATTAAATGGCGGCTGCGCCCCGGCTATTTGTGATAATTTTCGCAAACGAATTATGCGGCAATCACCAAAATTATGTGCGGTAGCGCTTTTGGGCGCGGCCTATGGTGGGGTGGTTGATGGGCTTTATCTTTTTATGGGTGCGCTGGGTTTGGCGGCCTTGGCTTCCCCAGCCTTGCTGGCAATGACTGTTTTCTGCACATTTTTTTCGGTAATGTGTATCGCCATGCGGGTTTACGAGGAATATGATTTTCAACGCCAATTATTGGCTGCTCAGGCAAAAATTGAATTGGATCTTTTGGGTAAGGAGTCAGAGGCGTTGTATGCTAAGTTACAGCGATTGTCTAATCCATGCGAAACCCCTCAGACAAAAGACCTGACACTTGAGCAGGAAAAAACAATGGATGCGTTTGAAGAAAAACTCGATGAATTTAGGAAGAAGCAAGCTTATTTACAGGCTCAAATAAGGCTGTCGTATACATCAGCGGCTCTCGCCGGTCTAAAAAATGGTTTAAGTGCTTATTGCGCTATAGCCAGTGTGATGTTCTCGGTAGCTACCGTCTATGCAATTCTTTTGGTGCCCTTTCCGCCTGCATTTTTGATTTCTTGTGTGGTCGCCGGGATGGCTTGCTTGATTGGTTTCGTGGTTCATTCTCTTATTGCTAATTATGAACATTTGCGTACTAACAATAAGGAGCAACAGCAGAAAAAGGACGATGTGAAGAAATTAATCCTGGGGGAAAACTATCAAGAAACCTCTGAAACACCGGCTCAAGAGAAGATGCCACTAGTGGCAGAGGAGCCGAAGAAAAAAACACTGCTTGATATCATATTATTATTTAAGGAAAACCGGGCCGCAGCAAAAGATCTAAAACCAACCGAGCTAAAAGAAGCTCTTCTTGAGGGTATGGTTGTTGACCCGTCACCACAGTTTTTTTTCCAGGAATGGTTTGAGGTGGTGCGGTCGTTTTTCTCGGGCTTTTCAAAAGGCCAGAAATCAGTGGATTATACGCTAAACGCGCTACAAGAGCAGGACCAACAGGGGCATTATCATGATACTCCTGTCATGTTTGTCGTCACTGCAGTAAGTGCGGTGATTCATGCGGTTGCGCTTTCGGCAAGGGCCCATGCTCGTGGTTTTGGTCGGCCAAACATTAGCGATGCTTCTGGTAAAAAGACGCCTGGTGCTTTAGGGAATGTCCCACATGTTAAGACGGTGTTGCCGCAAACAACAGATGCTGCTCATACTCATGCAGCTGATGAAGATGAGTTAAGTCGGCTCCATGCCAAAGATACGCAGTCTCGATGCGATGGTAGTTTGGGTGATGAAACGCGCTTTACGAACCGCGAGCGTTCTATTTCCACTCGTCCTCACACACGATCACCATCGTGGTGTGGATTTTGGTCATCTACTTCCGCGTCGGCGCCTCTTTCTCGCTCATTAAGTACTGGTGACCTATCTAGTTCATCTAGTATTTTTCCGATATAACTCTGGGTTTAATGATGGGTCGTTATACATTTTAAATTGATGATAAACTCTAAATGTTCGAGTTTTATTGCATATGGCTTGAAATAATTGATCTACACAGTCCTGTAATTGCGTTTGTTGCTCATTGATTATATGTAACTTGTTTTGGCAGGTCTCACGATGGGCCTTGTCTACGTCCGTCCGAGTAGTCTGTAAAGCCATGTGGTATGATTTGAGCGCTAAGATTGACATACGGTCTATCATCATTCCTGGTGTTTCTGAGTGTACTGGGCACGCGGAGGGAATCGGGGGTTGTAATTGTTTGAACAGCCATTCATCCATTGTTTCCACACGATTATTGCGTTGTTGATTGCAATGATCTATTTCACGTTTGGCCTGATAGACAAATTCGAACCCCAAATCATCTCTTCGAGCACGATCTTCGGCGTGCCAAAGTTGATAATTAAATGCGTGATTTTCTTCGACTATCGCCAAAAAATCACGCCGACTTAATGTAACACTTGTATTTGTCCAGTTGATAATGCATTCGCGGTGTAAGGCGGCGATCGTAGCCCCGTCATTTAAAAACACGATAATACTCCAAGATAACAAGAGAAGATGCTGCTCCATTGTCCAGCATAGGATCTTTGAGCATCATAACCCTTACTGACCTTGAGTTCCAGCCGCACTGGAAACCTCGCCAAAGAACCCCAGGTAGATTTGGTTTTTTAAGGGGTAGGCGTGCCTAAGCGAGCGCTTATTAAGGCGTTTTTGATTTAGCTAAGATTTTGTCTAGGGCGTTGGCAAAGGAGATTTTTTCTTTTGCGCTGAACGTTGAGGGGCCACCTATATTTACGCCACTTCCGCGAATGTGCTCCATCATGTCACGTAAACCCAAGCGTTGCCTTATATTATTCTCTGTATAAAGTTCACCTCGCGGATTAATCGCGATACCTTTTTTTTCAACTACACTAGCCGCAAGGGGAATATCAGCGGTAATAACTAAGTCATACGCTACCATGTGCTCCACGATATAGTCATCGGCGCGGTCAAAACCATGTTCGACACGTACCGTTGAAATAAATGGTGAGCCTGGAACCGATATACTTGCATTAGCAACTAGAATAATTAAAGTTTCAGTCCGCTTTGCCGCACGAAATAAAATCTCTTTGATGACGTTTGGACACGCATCAGCATCAACCCAGATTTTCATGGTGTAGTAGGGCATTCGCTCAACAAGGTCTGTGGTCTGTTGGGCGAATGCCCTATAATCCTCCGCTAAAATAAGTATTATAAATTTTTAAGTAGGTACCGTCGGCTTCCATGGCGAGTAATGCTGTATTAATTTTAGCAATTAGAGCATCCTCACCCCTATTTGCGAGGATTCCATAGCCGTAGCCAAGCTGCACTGGATCGCCTAGCTGTTGGTAGGTTTTATCACTATTAGCATACCAATACTCCGCAGTTGCTTTGTCTAGCAGAAGGGCATCAACGTCGCCGTTTTCTAGCGCGAGTAACATATCCGCATGAAATTGATATAATTTTACTGTAATTTGGTCATGATATTTATTGGTGAGCAGGTTTGAATAGACGCTAGCATTAGCGATACCAATCGTTTTTCCAGGGATGTCGCTCATTGAATGAAGGTTACTGTTATATTTGACAATGTATTCACCGTAACTTTGCATATAAGGCAAACTGAAAAGATATTGTTTGTCGCGCTCTAACGTGATAGTAATTGCTCCAATTGATAAATTGACTGTACCGTTGGATAAAGAAGCGAATAACTCTCCATACCCCATCGGGATGAAATGGCATTGCACTGATAAACGCCTGCATATTTCATCCGTGATGTCGATATCAAAGCCAGTATAGTGAGCCTTATTAATCGACATAATAAATGGGGGGTTGTAGAGTGGCATAGCAATGGATAAAGTTTCGGCATGCGATAACGTGA
>CAXNER010000202.1:0-3651 GCA_964201315.1 Legionellaceae bacterium | reverse complement strand
TTTTAAAATGTGATAATAAATCTGCTTGCATGATGTTCTCTTATAAAAAAAAGAACATTTGATCATGGCTGCTTCTGTTTGTCGATCCTTTACATTAAACATATCGTCTGAATTATGGCGTTAGCCATGATTTAGACGATCTTGCCCTGCGGTCGCGAGCCTTAGGGTAGATCTACCGTTCTGATTCAAACTTAGATTCAATTAGTAAAAACAATCAAAATAGTATTTTTGCAGACCAAAACACGAATATTCGCGACATCACTTAGTCCCAGACTCGACATGTTTTAATCGAGTATAAAGAATGATAGGATTGATCGGCTTTGAAACATTCGTCGCAGCGACAATTGAATGGCCTAGATCAAAAAACCAGTAAAATTTTACACCGGCATAAAACTAGCTGATAAGGATATCCCATGCAATTTATTAAACCGAGATGCAATTTTTATGTGGGGGATTGGGTGTTTATCCTAAGCACTCAAGCCTATACTAGCAGTAGCCAGCCAGCCAGCCAGAAATTATCCATTCGCCATTTAACTTAAATCAATACCAACCAACTGCTACCGACACGATAAGCCCTAAATTTGTTCAAAGAGGGCAAGCACAACCATCAACCTTATTTCTTCCATTTCAAAACGACATTGCCGCGACCCGCACGTCAGAAACGTACAACCATGAAGACATGCCATTGGACACTGGCGTGTCACCAACAGCCATCAAAAATTGGTTCTCATGCCTATATAAGCACAACCCATCCGTAATAACCTTCGGGTGTTGGCATATGGCGAATGTAGCCAGACACATGGACAGAACGTGTCAAGTCAATTGATGGAGCAAATCGCAAGTGATACCGTCATGGCCGAGGCCTATGACTGGTTGTGTCAGGCGCGCATTGACTACTCATCTAACGCGGATATTTGGGATTTACGTAAGAACTGGTCTTTAATTCAACCGCAATTGCAACGCCAGTTATTGGCTACTGAGTTTCGTTTTTCCCCACAAACGCAACACCGCTTCGCCGATGGAACCAAAGTGGTGTGGGCAGCGATTGATTCGCTTGTGTTAAAGTGCATTGCGATTGTGCTAACACCTTTTCTTACGCCTTTTTTATCAAAGCGATGCTTTAACATCAAAGGAAACGGTGGTCTTAAAGCTGCCGTGCGTGAGACGCAACAAGCGCTCAGTGAGCATGAACACGTTTATCGTAGTGACATTTTTAGTTACTACGCATCGATTCAACATGAGATATTGCTACCAGAACTAGAAGCACTTATCCCCGATGAGCGTGTGGTATCGCTTATTGCCAGCAGTTTGGTTCGGGTCGAGACCTACGGCGGGGAATACTACGATATCAATTGTGGCATATCTATGGGCTCGCCATTGTCGCCCCTGCTTGGCGCTATTGCTTTAAAACCACTTGATGATGCCATGGAAAAGCTAGGTGTATTCTACGTGAGATACGTGGACGATTGGTGCATCTTGGCTAAATCAAAATTCAAATTGCGGCATGCAATTAAAAAAATGCATCGCGTATTAGAAAAACTACACATGAAAACCCAGCCAGATAAAACATTCATAGGACGTCGTGAAAAAAGTTTTTCATTTCTTGGGTTTCAGTTTTGCAACCAAGTGTTGATGATTTCAAAAGCATCATTCGAGAACCACCAGGCCAAACGCCTACAGCTTCAGGAGCAACAAGCGCCGTCTCAGCGCTTGGTAGACTATGGTCGTCGATGGCTCGGATGGTTTACAGCAGGGGTTACGTTGGCTTCAGGGTATGCAGAGAGTATAAAGTTGGGGTTAGCCGACGGTATTGGCGTAATTTAAAGCCTGTCCTGGTGCTGAGTCCAATCCTTTATTAGAATTCTTAAAAGGTCGCCTCGTAGCGGTCCCCTCACTCGTATGACGTTCGCCGTTTTATCAAACGTGAAAGCGCAGCCTATTCCTGTGGGCGCCTCCTCATCATTACTACTGCATACTTCGGTGCATCCCATTGGCGGCGTTGCAACTCTGTATCGTGTTGCAAATAGCAGCATCGATGAAAAAGGTTACATCATGTCTGATTCCTAATCTAATTTTTCCTTGAATATCTTTCAAGTGGAACGTCAACCCATTCGCAGAAAAAACAGGGTGTGTCAACTCCACCGGAATCGCCTGAGCAATTCCTTTCTCATTAGTCTTCAAAGCAGCATGTACAATAGCAGCATTGGGTGGATTGGCTTGAAAGCTATTTTTACCTTTAGCCCAATCCCCCATGAATTGAGTCATGGTGATAAAGCCCGCCTTTCTCACCGGACGGTCGCTAAAATACAATACCTTATCATCCATGCCTTTAAGGGTGAGTGTATAACCCCCATCGGTTTTAGTAAACACACCGGTATCGGCACGCAGTACAAACAAAAACGATGCTTTTTGTTTGCTTTGTGTTGTTATCAAGGTCGTGCGATCAGCACTCGTTGTAGCCATTGCCGTGATGGGTAATGAGCAACTAAGCCCCACCAGTGATAATGAGATAGCTAATCGTGTTACTGTATTCATTGAAATAGTCCTTTAAATGCAGTCATCATTCCTCGACCACTTCTTGTAAGTATAGACGATATTTTTAATAGGCAAGTACCACCGGCGAATCCACCGGCTAATCCTTCTTTACTATTCGTTTTCAATGGTGTAATGCCTTCTCTAAATTCACCAGGAAAAACCTGTGAGCTCCGAATCATCACTTTCAAATGGGTACTGGAAGGGTAAGACAGCTTGCTCATGATCGTTCTCGCGCTGTTGTTTCACCCAATTGGTGATGTGAATTTCTGCGAAAATAATTCTATCTTATTTGACCTAATGAACACGGGTGCTCATCAATTTATTTTGGTGACCTATTCAGGCTACATCAAAGCTTTTTATTCGAGGCATTGTCTAATTTCGTAGACGGCTATATCTGTCCATTTTAAATGCTAATTGTTCTGATTGGGTGATTTTACACACTCAACCAAGAATAGGAAGTTATTTCGGGCGCGATCCTTAACGTTTGAACGCTATTTTTCCGCGTATAGACTGGGACAAAGGACTGGGGTGATTGCAAAGCAAAACATCTTTAAACACATTAAGCTTCTACAGGGGATAAACCATAATGAACTGTTGATTGATTACTCTCAGTATTGAAATAGGTATATTCCCACGCGGCTTGATTAGCTACCAATGCACGCAACAGTTTGTTGTTGAGCTCATGGCCTGATTTATAGCCTTCAAATGCACCAATTAAAGATGAACCTAAAAGATAGAGGTCACCAATAGCATCTAAAACTTTATGCTTAACAAATTCATCTTCAAAACGCAGACCATCTTCATTCAGCACTCGATAATTATCAACAACAACTGCATTATCTAAACTGCCGCCCTTAGCCAAATCACATTCACGTAGTTTTTCATAATCGGAAAGAAATCCGAACGTTCTAGCGCGGCATACCTCTTTGACATAGGACGTCGTAGAAAAATCAAAAATTGCAGTTTGTGGTCTATCGTTAAATACTGGGTGATCAAAATCAATGGTAAATGATATTTTGTAGCCATTGTATGGAACAAATTGTACGTATTTTCCGTTTTCTTCAATGCGAATGGGTTTCAAAATACGAATAAAGCGCTTTGCAGCATTCTGCTCTC
>CAXNER010000201.1:0-3671 GCA_964201315.1 Legionellaceae bacterium | reverse complement strand
ACTTATAATCTACAGGCCCGCGCATCCGTAGATTGGTCCGGTCCAATTGCTGAACTGTCTGCACGTATTGCCAAAGCCGCACATTATCGGCTACGTATCATTGGTAAAGAGCCTGCTATTCCCATATTAATTAGTCTCGATATCGAAGATGAAAGCCTAGCTGAAATTTTGCGTGACATCGATTACCAAGCCGGAAAAAAGGCATATATCCACGTTTATCCTAACAGTCAGGTCGTTGAATTGCGCTATGCCAAAATTTATTCATAGTATTGCTATTACCATTGCAGCGCTTATTCTTGCTTGTTGCTCTTCAAATAAGCAGGTAGGCGACACCGGATCTCTTGCCGGTCTGCAAGCCATGGGAAGTTCTACCGGCGGAAAATCTCGTGGTATGCCATCTATGGGAAAAATTAAAGAAATGGCACTTAAAGAAACCGCTTTGAGTTTGGGTGCCCAATCAGCTCTTGCTTGGCGAGCAAAATACGTTGATGACCAACTGATAAAACAATCAAGAAATCTTGATGCAATCTATGATTTTAACGCGCTTATTCTAGAGCATAATATTTTACCCCCAGTTTTGCTTGAAGGTCGAAACACACTAAATCTAGCTGATGCTCAAACCATACGCGTTTCTGACCGTACCTATAAAGTTTCAAAACAAGCCCGTTTCATCACTACCCCACCCAATTGGCGACAATACCTATGGATGGATTACAAAAAACCAGAATACCCCCATTCAACGCTTCTGCCAAAAACAAAAGCTGAGCGCAAAGTCTGGCGTTGTTACATTAACCGGGGTTGGAAAAACGGTGTGGAACAAGCCAATACAATTTTAGAAGAAAGTATCGCTCGTATTAAAGAAGATTTTGCCGGTATGATCTTGTACCGTAAATTACTAGCCATGAACATGGTTTCTCCACCCTTTGTTTCAAATACAGATCTTGGTGTAACCGGGGATGGGGGTGAAATTCACATCGACGATAGGGTATTACGTATCACAGCATTACCTGCGTTGAATGTGAATAGTAGTGAATGGCGAGCCGCTGTTGCAAAAGATGAAGACGCACTTGAGCAATTTAAAAATATGGAAAAATTGATTAAAACAGCTAAAATCATGATTACTGATAAAGCTTGGCAACCGGTAATTACGCCCGTTAATTAATATTTGTACTGTAATTTGCAATTTAAGATCTATAGATTACATGTCTAGAAACGCTCAGGGGGGCTTTAATTGAACACGACTCATATCAATTTAATGCCAGATGAACCCACCCGATTTACACCAGTGTTTATGGACCGCGTGCTTGAGCACGCTGAAAAACTTAATGCCTCTGACATAACCATTCAAACAAATGAACCCATTTATGCGGAAGTTTATGGTGTATTACTAAAAATTACTAATCGCAAACTTTCTAACACAGAGCTCGGTGATTTAATTAATGCAATATATGGACCTAATGCAACCACACAGTTGCTTTCGGGCAAGGATATTGACACTCATTATGAATTCAGACCCAATCGTGGCGTACGCTATCGCTACCGCGTTAACGCTACGGCTTGTCTGGTAGACGGGCACGATGCTATTCAAATTACATTTAGAACCATACCAACCACACCACCGAAACTTGAAACCATGTGCTTACCTGAGAATATTCTCGAGGCAATTGCGCCGCAAGAAGGGATTGTTTTTATAACAGGAGCCACGGGTTCTGGAAAATCCACACTTTTAGCATCCATCATCCGTGAGCTTATTGAAACAGAAGACTCAAACCGAAAAGTTTTAACCTATGAAGCACCTATCGAGTTCGTATATGATGAAATTGAAACTATTTCTTCTATCGTCAGTCAATCTGAAATTCCCCGGCATCTGCCTTCATTTGCTGATGGTGTACGTAACGCACTGCGGAGAAAGCCTAGGCTAATCATGGTAGGCGAGTGTCGTGATGCGGCAACAATTAGTGCCGCCTTAGAGGCCGCCCTCACCGGCCATCCCGTTTACACAACGCTGCATACTTCTGGTGTTGCAGAAACCATGCGCCGACTAGTTACTTCTTTTTCAGGGGACGAGCGCTTGGGAAGAACCATTGATATTCTAGAAACCATTCGCTTATGTATTTGGCAGAAACTTGTACCTACAGTTGAAGGAAAGCGCGTGGCTTTACGAGAATATTTGGTATTTGATGAGGAAGCCAGAGATATACTTTTAGAAGGCGACCCGAACGATGTCACTACAACGACGCGTAAACTGGTTCGCCAACGTGGACAATTGATGACTCTTGATGCTAAAGAAAAGTTTAAACAAGGGATTATTAGTGAGCGTGTCTACAAATTAATCATTGCCGGTGCAAAAGACTATGAAAAGGAATAACCACGTAACAACCTCCTACTCTAGCGCGAAATTTAAACATAACAATAAATAGCCGCTCTAAAACAGCGCCTCAATTTCACCAATTAATGCAGACTTAGTTCATTTAGAGTGATATTTAAAGGCGAATCATGGGATTCTGTTCAAACTAAACACCGAATTAGAACCGCAGCGGTGGATGCCGCGGGGATTCAAGGTTCTGTTAAGGGAACCGCACCATTTAACATTAATAACTATCAGAACCAAAGGTTGTTTCAGGCAAAGAGTAACTATACTTCCCTAACACACCCCTCGCCTTACCCAGCCGCATCGGCACTGCTAGGCGTCGAACTCTGTCCCTTACCACTGACCTGACTACCACTTTTATCACCCTTCGCTTTACCAATAGCCTGAGCACCATATCCAGCCATTTGCTTCATCGATTGCTCTTGACCAGCAATAGAGTCTTTACCGGCCTCAGTTACTTTGCCCTTAGTGTCCTCAGCCCACTGGGCGCTGTCTGAGCCATATGATTCAGGTGTGCCGCCAATCCAACGCAGGACCTTGTCTGGTAGCACAGAAATCAAGGTAAATGCTTTGGTCACCACGGTAAGGTACATCATGGTATATATTAGGATGGAGAAGAAGAAGGCGAAGGTACCTGCCCAGCTCGTATAACCACCTGAAATGCCTCCTGATGGAACTGAGCTAGGATCACCCGCTGTACCGTAAGCAGCACTCCCTTGCAAAAAGCCAATAGCATTGTCAAATCCTGCATTTATTATCCAAACACTGACATAAGACAGAGCAATGGCTGCAATATAACCAATTATCATCATTGATGGTCTTAAAAACACATTCAACAAAATCATAATTGCTTGTTCACCTTTACCAAAAGCATCATGCCCTTCTGGGTGTGTAATTCCTAGAGCGACGATAGGTGCAGCTACCATCGATTCAATGACCGCCATCAGCCACGCAATTGAACCGAAAGTAAATATCATGTAAGGCAGGATTGGAACATAGTAGGCCGTCGTAAAACCAATACCTACCATAATACCTATCCACGCTAATAAGATAGGTAAAAACAAGGTTAGGAAGGCAAATATAAATATGCCGAAGATTGGAATCAATGAGGTTGTAATCGACAGTGCGATCAGCGACATCCAAAGGTTGGTTGCAAAATTGATGTAATACGTTCCCATTTGAGCCAGTGCCACTACGGGGTTAACACCAGGTGCCGAAATTGCCGTCAATTGTGCTCTAAAGATCGCCGCCATACCCATAAGTGGGTACACCAAGAACAGTTTCATGACCTCATCGACAA
>CAXNER010000200.1:0-3685 GCA_964201315.1 Legionellaceae bacterium | reverse complement strand
CCAGTATTCCTGCGCAATAAATTTCTCTATTTCTTCTTCACGTTCAACGATTAAACGAAGTGCTGGGCTTTGCACCCGCCCCGCCGATAATCCACGCCTTATTTTTTTCCACAATAAGGGCGACAAGTTAAACCCTACCAGATAATCCAGAGCTCGACGGGCTTGCTGAGCATTCACCAGATCCATCGCAATCTCGCGTGGATTATTTATAGCTTCGTTAATAGCTGATTTGGTAATTTCATTGAAAAAAATACGTTTAACAACCTTGTCTTTAATAAGGTTACGACCTTTTAACAACTCATAAACATGCCAAGAAATAGCCTCTCCCTCACGATCAGGGTCGGTTGCTAGCAGGAGGGCATCAGCCTTTTTGATGGCCTTTGCTATCAACTCTATATGACGAGCATTTTTTTCAATAGGGCTATAGGTCATCGCAAATTGTTCGTCTGGATTAACAGACCCTTTACGCGGCGGCAAATCACGCACATGCCCATAGGACGCGAGCACTTCGTAATCATCACCTAGATATTTCTGAATTGTTTTGGCTTTCGCAGGTGATTCCACGATAACAAGGTATTTGGTCATGAGAAGTTAACCTTTTCCTAATATTTTATCTTTGTACTTAATAATAGTGGTGCCGATTTCGGTAACTATAAAACCGGACGTCATTTTTCTTAAGTACAAAGAACATTGATTTTCAATGCAACGGCAGCTCATCTTCTTTGTGATATAGCACAAGATCAAGAAAGGCCAATTGCTCGGCATCTAAACTGCTGACAAGTGTACTGCGAATAGTCCACTTTGTTTCAGGCAAACTAACAAAGCGAGATTCTGAAAAAATTAACTGGTTGAGAATCAACTCCATTAGATCTGGAGGAAGGATTCCCCATGATGCCAAACGCATCAAGAATTGATAGCTGGCTTTGGTAAGTTTGATTTGTTCCTCAGACGTAAACACCCGAATAGAATCTTCATGAGCAGATTTGATAAATGACGGATAGGCACCAGCGGAAGAAGACGGATTTGCGCCAGGTTGATTGTCTTCTTCCGTTTCATTATTGCTCGTTGATGCATGGGTTTCTTTTAGCTGTGTTAAAGTCTTTTCAAATAAGGTTAACAACATCTCAAACAAATTATCTTTCATACCGTACACCTCATGTAGCCGCCAGGTACTGCTTTTACAATGCCCTGTAATTCCAGTTCAACCAAGTCACAAACCACTTTTTCAACCTTTAAACCACTACGTGCAATCATTTGATCAACAGTTGTAGTTTCAAACCCAATGCACTTTACTAGGTTTTTATTCTCTCTTGCAAGGGCAAAAGCCAACTCTGTGCTTACTGGTTCATAATCAATATACAATTCATCTAATACATCCGCACTGCAAGTCACCAATTTGGCCCCTTGTTGCAATAACTGATGACACCCTCTCGCTTGAGGATTATAAATAGACCCTGGAATTGCCAGAACATCCCGATTTTGCTCCAATGCCATACGCGCCGTAATCAAAGATCCGCTTTTAATTGCTGCCTCAACAACCAGTGTGCATAATGACAAGCCACTTATTATACGGTTTCTGCGTGGAAAATGTCCAGCAATAGGTGAGCTTTGTAATGGGAACTCGCTCAACAACAGGCCATTTTCGCATATTTTATCAGCAAGATTCACGTGCCGACGGGGGTAAATACAATCAATACCCGTACCCATAACAGCTATCGTTTTTCCACCTGCATTTAAACAACCTGTGTGGGCTTCAGCATCAATTCCCAATGCCAACCCACTGACAATGGTTATCTTTCTCGCAGCCAGTTCAAAAGCAAACCGACGTGCCGTTTCGCTGCCGGTGGCAGAGGGATTTCGCGTACCAACCATTGCTACCGTGGGTTGATGAAAACTAGACAAATCCCCTTTTGCATAAAGCACGGGAGGAGAATCATGAATTTCCTTCAATAAGGAGGGGTACTCGGGATCAGACCACGTTAATAAAAAATGATCGCGAGCCTCTTGCCAACGCCAATCGGCCTCAATTTTCTGGAAATCAAAGTTAAGAATGTCGCTTATTACTGAACTCGCCAATCCGGCGGGCCCTAGCTGTTCTGGCGATGATTCAAACAATTCCTGAAGATTAGGCCAACGCACCAATAATTTTGCGACAGTACGCGGACCAACCTGATTAATACGGTTCAAGGCAAGAAGAAAACGCTTGTTTTTCATGGATTTGTCACTATATCCAACAACGCAATTGAACGAATAGAACGAACTACTAACCCAATACTGGTGTGAGTAAACGTTCTAAATATCATGACTTCTCCGATACGCTCTGGGGGAAGTTTTACACATGGAAATTTACACGGTGCTTTTTTAGAATAGCGATAGTTTGGATCTTTAACACCACGAGGCTTGCTGTATACGCCCAATACATCACCAACCTGCAAGCCAGCATCCTGTCCTCTATTAACGACCGCAACAAGTCCAACCGCTCCTTGTTTAAAATCACCAAGCACATCAATGATTGAGCCATGAATCGGCATCGTTGGTGCTTTAGGTTCAAAAAACAAATCAAAATCAGGGTGATTATTAGGCATTACACGATCTTGCAGGCGCACACCTTGCATAATATCAGTTAATAATATGGTTGCAGGATCGCCACCTCGTACCAATTCAGCATACCCAACCAATGACGCCTTATAACCTAAAAAACGCTTCGTTATAGGATCGTGATAAGTTCCACAACGCCTAAAAATAGAATAAGACATTGTTACCCCAGGGGGTAATTCATAGTTTGGACACAAATTTTTAACATACACTTCATCACCCTGAGCACCCATCATGTGCTCGGTCATATAGGCAATGATAAAAGGGGCGTTGTCTAAACTGTCATGGTCTAAAACCAACGTTCCATTTAAAAAGGGCTTGATATCACTTAAAGGAATTGGCGGTATTGCCTCCTCCATTGGTGTTGAATGAACATAGGGTGACAACTTAACGGTACCATTCGATAAAACTTTCAAATAGGGGTTTTGATGATGATAACGCAGCTCAATAATAGCGCCGGGATACAAACGATTAGGATTTTTAATTTGTGGATTGGCATGCCACAGTGATTTCCATTCCCACGGCTCGGTCAAATAACGATTGGAAATTTCCCACAACGTATCGCCATTTTGTACCTCATACCGTTGAGGGGCATCTGGTCGAAGGGTATAAGCATGTCCAGCAAAGACTACTATCAAACTACAAACAAATATCAAGTATCGCATTGATTGGTCCTAGTCCCTGGTGAAATTATTAGCATCTTGCGGCATCACATGATATTAGCGATAATAGCACGCATTTATTATTTTAAAACAGAACACACATGACCATTCGTAAGATTATTTATCTACCTGATCCAAGGCTTAGACTCATTACAAAAGCTGTAAAAACTTTCGACAATCAGCTACAAACATTAATTGATGACATGTTTGACACAATGTATGACGCCAAAGGAGTTGGGCTAGCCGCTCCTCAAATTGGAATAAACCTTTGCCTTTCCGTTGTTGATATTAGTGGCGATAAAACACAACAACTTGTGTTGGTTAATCCTGAAATTATTAGCGCTGAGGGTCAAGCTGACTACCAAGAGGGCTGTCTATCCGTTCCTGGCGCCTATGATAAGGTCGTACGCGCTGAAAAAGTAACCATT
>CAXNER010000199.1:0-3711 GCA_964201315.1 Legionellaceae bacterium | reverse complement strand
ATATTGAATCCTGCACTAATAATTGTCATGTTTTGAAGTTATATTTTTGTTGTGGTTAATCTATCCTTTAACCATGAATGGTTTATCTTGTTTGACCTCAGATTAAAGCCGCGTCTTTGAGTATGTGGGTTGATGCTAAATGTAACTGTGTGGTACAAGAGGATACTATTTATTATTCGAGATAACTATCTTGCTCTTGGACGAACAAGCAAAAAAATATTGTGCGTTAGATAGTTGGTTTAAAACGCCACAGGGAGAACGTGTAGCCCAAGCATTTACTGACGAGATAATGCAGCTTAACGGGCGGCTAACGGGCGAACGGCTCTTACAACTGGGTAGTTGTGGAGATAATCTATGGCTGCATGCGCTTAAATTTCGACATAAATGGTTGGCGCATCCCGCTGTAGTGCCGCAAAAAACAGCGTTTGTTAGCTCATTAACGTCATTACCTGTTGAACGGGATAGTATTGATTGTGTTATTGCACCGTTAAGCCTGGAAGGCTTTTTCGGGGATAAAAACCCGATTGATGAAATAGATCGTGTCTTGAAACCAATGGGTTATGTTGTTTATTTTGGGATTAATCCATGTAGCTTTTGGGGGGCTTCGTTGTATCTGCGGCATCTTAAATGCTTCGGCCAATCTTCTGTAGCATTAACCTCATCTTTATCGTTAAAGCATACAATGTTACAACGTGGGTATAAACTTTGCGCGTTGAGCGGTTTTTATTATATACCACCTGTTGCAAGTCGATTTTTGATAGAAAAATTAGAGTTTTTTAATGAAATGGGCAAAATGATATGGCCGTTCCCAGCCGGGTTTTATTGTTTTATTGCACAAAAATACCAGCATTGTCCTCCCCCTCTGCGCGTTGATCTGGCCGCTAGTGAATTTTTATTACAACCAAAGCCGTCGTTGCAAGGCATAACAAAATGGATTCACGATTGATTGGACTCTCGTGTCTACCTCCATTTAGAGGTTTTTCCCGCCATACAAGAGCGCATCAATCCCCCGATTAAATTAACTCTAGCGAATAGTTTATTTTTTAAACACAATTAGTTTGAACATTGGTCATATGTTTTTGTATACTATCTGTCTTTTCAAATTTGGTGGTTTTGATGCCCAATAAAACGTTATATCGAGTTACCTTCGCCTATCTTGAGGCTGTTTATGAAGTGTATGCTCACAAGGTAAGTGAAAGTGATATGTTTGGTTTTCTGGTCATTGAGGATTTTGTTTTTGGTGAAAATACATCGTTGGTGGTTGATCCGTCTGAAGAACGGCTAAAAATAGAGTTCAATAGCGTCAAGCGCACATTTATTCCTCTGCAAGCTGTCTTTCGAATAGATGAAGTAAGCAAGCGAGGTGTTGCTAAAATTCGCGATAAATCATCTGATGCAAATAAGATCACTTTATTTCCTGTGCCAGGAAAACCTAAAGAGTGAGTTATACTTGTATAGTTATAATCAAAACTAATTTGCTGGACTTAAATTATTAACAAAGCCACGGACTTAAGCTAACAACACTAGGAAACCACATGTCAGTTCCAGAGCAAATTCAAAAAATATATGATAGCGCGACTTGTTTATTCACCACAAAAGAAGTTGAAGCGGCACTCGATAGAATGGCCATTAAGATTCATGAGCAATTGAGTGACAAAAATCCAGTGATTTTGTGTGTGATGGTTGGTGGTTTGGTGCCATTAGGCAATTTGTTGCCGAGACTGGATTTTCCTTTAGAGGTTGATTATGTTCATGCAACGCGCTATCGAGGTGAGGTATGCGGTGGAGAGTTGCATTGGAAAGTTAAGCCTAGCCTTGATTTGTATGGTCGAACGGTGTTGGTGGTAGATGATATTCTAGATGGTGGGGTTACACTTGCCGCTATTCTTGCTGAAGTAAAATCCTTAGGCGCTACCAAGGTTTATAGTGCGGTCCTTGTCGATAAGCATCACAAACGTGTTGAAAATGGTTTGAAACACGCAGATTTTGTGGGCTTAGAAGTTGATGACCATTATATTTTCGGTTATGGCATGGATTACAATGAATATTTACGTAATGCGCCTGGTATATTTGTTGTGGCACCAGAGCATGAGTGAGTCTATGAAGTAATAAGCGTCAAGCGGTGGCGACAGTTAAATACCACAGGTCGCTCCTGTATGACATTATTCTTTTGTAGCAAGTACGGTTCTTGAAACCGGGAACTGGTTCAGTGCCTGGCCAATCTGTTTATAAAGCTCTGGTAACCACCGGGGCTGAGCAAAGGTTGCTGTGGCAGGTTTTGATTGTCTTAAGTCATTCGGTGCAATAATCATTTGCACGTGGTGTAATCCGACACGGTGTACCAGCAAAAACAATTGATCTATCGCTTTGTCACCAACAGCAAGGCATCCAACGGACAATGATTTTCCATGTAAAAAGATGTTGCTGCCTAATTGGCGGCGGCCATCTTTGCTTGCCTGTAAACGGTCAAAATTATTGGGGTAATTTATCATCATTGATAAGTGCATGGAGCTGAAGGGATTTAGAGTGGTTAAACGATAAACCCCTTCAGGAATCTGGCGGTCGTGTTCTTTAAGTTTAGGCCCCAAACGGCCACTAAACGCAGTTAGCTGGTAGGCGTGGATATAACGCCATGACTGGTTCTCATCTCTAGCCCATAGCTGCATCTGTCGTTCTTGTTTAAACGCTAATAATGCAATGTCACGCGGGGGGTAGGCAACGCCTGCTTTGGCAAACAACGTAATTAATTGCGGCTCCATTTGTAAACCATAGCGTAAAATGGCATGTTCAACGGCTTTATCCCAATTTAACTTAGGTGCCATTCCGTAGATATGGCTTAAGTTTAAGAGCAATAAGAGAAAGATAAATCGACGCATAATTGGATAGATTCTTTTATTTTTACCGATGGTATCAAAAATAACGCAACGGAACAATTTATAGCCATAAGTGGGGTGGTCATTAATAGTGTTTTTATCAAACCACATGGTTTGTTATACCGATGCCATGTGGTTTGAGCTTAATTATTTAAAATTACAATCCTTTCTTATCCATTTCAAATTTAGCTTTCATGTCTTGCCCTAACTGCTTTAATAAAAGCTTAGAAGAAACGTCTAATTTCCCGACTGATGGAATAATTCCATAATAATTGGGACATAAATAACTGATTTTATTATCGGTGTTTACTTTATAAAATACGTAGCGATAATTGCAGTAAGGTAGTTTTGTGAACGTCGCTACTTGCATAATGGGTGTGCCAGGACTTCGATGTTCGATAAAGCATGCGTTGATCCAAAGATTAATCAGTAACAGCAGGCTGGCAATAACCAGGCATATAGACACAAGAGCCGTAGCGTAGCGACTGCATTTACCATGAAAAATTGGAAGTTTATAAAACAAGCACAATAGAGTGGTCATCAGGACAAGCAGGTTAATCGAATAAATTCCCGCATTTCTATAATTAAAATAGGTACCCAATATTTCGCCACCTGCCGTTTGATAATGAAGCAGAAGAGCAATCAAACTCACCCAAAGTGCCGCAATTATATAATTGATACTATCTTTCTTTAACCCAACAACCAGCATAATGACGGCTAATGCTGGAAGCCAATCATGAAGTAAGTCTAATAACATGTTCATTGCGAGAGTCCTTCGTAGCAATAATTGAAAAATACAGTCATTTTATAACACTAATGCAACCTTGTCGCTAATAGC
>CAXNER010000198.1:0-3713 GCA_964201315.1 Legionellaceae bacterium | reverse complement strand
GTAATAAAAAAGCAGGCGATCCGCCGTTTTAAACCATCAGTGTGGTGGTATGAACGGCCCTTAATTGGTGAGCCACAATACGTGTTAAATAATCAAACTCAACGTTTAAAGACTGCCCCACTTGCAACTGACCCAATGTCGTCAATGCTAACGTGTGTGGCACGAGCATAACCTTAATACACCCATCGGCCACTGAATTGATCGTCAAACTAACACCATCTAGAGTAATGCTGCCTTTTGGTAACAGATACATATCAGCGGGCATCAAAAACCCTCCAACGGTCATTTCAATATAGTCATCCACTGGTATTATCGACGCTATAAACGCTTTAGTGTCAACATGTCCACTTACATAATGCCCGCCAAAACGAGCGGTTGCTAACATCGCTCGCTCAATATTAACACAATCACCAACCTTCAGTTGGCCTAGAGTAGTACAGCTTAGTGTTTCTGGAGACACATCAAATGCCAATTGGTGCTCTTCATTAGACACTAACGTAAGACAAACACCATTGACGGCAATACTTTCACCCACCTGTAACTGTTCGAGGTGCAAACGTATCAACAAACGATTAGCAACCTCTCCATGGACGTTCGCTACCACTTCTCCACGCGTTTCAATCAAGCCTGTGAACATGGAGACTCCTTCTGGTCAATCAACCAATCGAAGGATGCTATCATATTATCACCCATTGCTTGCCACGCAACGCCACCCCTGTTTTCAAAAACAGAGGTATTTTGATAGGCACAAATGGCTTCGTCCCCTAGCACGGTGGGGACTATGTATAAATATGTTCTATTGACTAACCGTGCCTTATGCAATGCATTAAATAAGGTGGCGCCCGCCTCTACCCATACATCGTGGTAGCCTAAATGACCTAAATGCTGCATGATTTTTTCCAAGGAAATACGGCCAGCAGCCGCTGGCATCGGATGGTATGAACAATTTTCTCGTAGAGCAGGTTCTGCATATTGCTCATCATAATAGACATGACAGTGCTTTGATGTGTTAAATATATTGGCATCTCGATTTATTTCAAGCCTAACATCAATAACAGCCACTGGCTTAGCTACGTCAACATCGGTCATACGCGCATTTAAGAGCGGGTTGTCTTTATTAATAGTCCGTGCCGTCGTGAGGATAACATCACTGTGCAAACGTTTCATGTGTGTGAATTTAGCACACAAGGCATTGGAAAGTTGAACCCTCTCGCCGTTCGCACCCGCAATCTTACCATCCATTGATTGTGCCATTTTGAGAGTCACCCATGGTGTATTCGTGCTTGTCCAATGACGATAACTCTGGTAAAAATCATCAATAGCAGGAAGCGGGAAGTGTATAACACTAACGCCCTGCTCCCTTAATAAATGGGGTGTATTGTTTAGAACGATGACAGGATTGGGATCTTGATATGCATAAACCACCGTCTTAATCCCATAGTCGACAATAGCATCGACACAGGGTGGTGTTTTCCCCCAGTGGTTGCAAGGTTCCAAGGTCACATAGAGGGTTACATTTGATATATTTTTTGGTAGCGCCTCTAATAACAATTGTTCAGCATGAGGCGAACCCGCACCACGATGCCATGTCTGTGCTATAATCTTTCCATTATGGACTGCTACCGCACCAACGCTAGGATTAGGCGCACAACTACCGCGACCAAACTTGGCGTTCTCTAGGGCCTTAAGCAGAAACTGTTCGTGCATAGTTCAACCACTATTGTAATGTGGGCATATGATAACAAATTATTCAATTTTTGAGTAGTCTAATGACCTTATTGCGGCGCTTAAATCTAACAATATCACTCATGACCAGATTCATCTGCGGCTTTTTACTGGTGTTTATTTTAGTGATAATACTACCAAACGCCTCATGGGCATATTCGCCATACTCCTCAAAGGAGTTGGACCAATTAGAAAAAGAATTCGTAGAGCAAATCAATCAAGCTGGCAACATTATACGCGATCCACTAGCCAGCCAATACATTAATCATCTAGCAAAACTATTAGCACGTCACGGACAATTGCCCCAGCCCTATTTTTTCATTGTTAGTTCAAATGAAATCAACGCATTTGCAGGGCCTGGGGGATACATTGGGGTTAACTCACAATTAATTCTTGCCACAGCAAATGAAAGTGAATTAGCAGCGGTCATGGCACATGAAATGGCCCACGTTCGCTTGCACCATCTCTATCGAATGATAGAACACCAAAAACAAATGCGTATTCCGATGCTTGCCAGCATGCTTGCATCAATAGCTCTGGGTGTGATCAATCCAACACTTGGCAGTGGTGCGTTGATGGCCTCACTTAGTGGTTTTGCACAAGACAATATCAATTTTGTTCGCTCCAATGAAAAAGAGGCTGACAGAATTGGCATCGATATGCTCATTAAATCAGGACTCGACCCCAGAGGCATGGCGGGATTTTTTAAGAAAATGCAGCAAAACTCTCGCTACTACTATACAGCGAATATCCCGGCCATTTTACGTACTCACCCGCTAGATGAAGATCGTATCGCTGAAGCTGAAAACCGTAGTTTGCAACTTCAGAAAAAAAACTATCCCGACAACATTGACTACCGTCTATTTAAAGAAATAATCCGCAACAATGTTGCCAGTAATAACAAACAAATCCTTGATTACTACCTTAGTATTTGCCCTAAAAATGACCAAGAAATAACCTGTCAGTATGGCCGTGTGCTAGCGCTCATTAATAACAATCAATACCTTCAAGCAAAAGAACTGTTAACCCCCTTGCTTAGCAAAGACCATGACAATTTATTTTATGTGATTGCTATGGCACAAGCCGAAATTGGTCGTCAAGAATACTCAAGTGCCACAAAAAGATTGAGTGAGTTGCAAGCAAATTACCCTGATAACTACGCAGCCCTAGTCAGTTATGCGCAATGCCTAATCGATTCCGACATGCATGAAGAAGCCGCCAGCCTCTTGCTAAAAGGATCAAGACAGTTCGATAAAGACTTAACCATATGTGAACAGTTAGCCCGGGCACAGGCCGCTGGACATCACAAAGGTTATGCATACTTCACCGAAGCACAGTGCCAATTACTGCAAGGACGAAAAAGAGAAGCACTTAGGCAATTAAAAATAGCTAAGAACCTCACTAACAACGACCGATTTTTAAAGGCAAGAATTTCAGCAAAAATTGATGAAATCACCTATCTAATCGACAATTAGCAACTTTGACGGTTCCTTATCTCTTCGCTTTAAGGCGCACCGAGCAATAATGTACTGTCAAGTTCAACACCAAATTTGTCCCTCGCGGTAGTATAAACTTCTTCGATGTTCATAAAATGCCTTATTCTTTTGTGCGTATGCTCTCGCCGTGCTGTTATGGCTAGGATAGCGGAAAGATGTGGCTCTATTATGCTTGGCAAATCAGCTGTTGTACTATTTTGCAATGCTGTCCAAATCATATCTATTTGTGTTTCAGCAGCAAATTCATGTAGATCTTCGCGAGTTATCATGCCAGTTATTGTTGATTTTTGGGTTTTACTGCACGCTGGATCAAGTACTACATATTTTAAGGTATTCTCACTTGTAAATTCTATAGCAAGTGTATGTCGATCAATTTGCATACTTGGTGATATCGGAACTAATGTATATTTTTTCTTAAATGAACTTAGCGACCTGAAAAATCTTAAATCTGGGTTGCATGGAGAGTAAACAATATCTTTTCTTTTTTCTTCG
>CAXNER010000197.1:0-3727 GCA_964201315.1 Legionellaceae bacterium | reverse complement strand
TTGAAAACGCTATTATTGCGGCTCAAAATGAAACCGACAAACCAACGCTTATCATCTGTAAAACAGTGATTGGCTATGGGTCGGCAGTAGCTGGAAGTGAAAAAGCTCATGGCGCCCCACTGGGTGCTTCAGATATTCAAAATATTCGTAAACGCTTTAATTGGCCTCACGCGCCTTTTTTTATTCCAGATAACCTTTATGCAAAATGGAGCCATGTAGAGCAAGGGCAACGTGAAGAAACGCTTTGGCTGCAACAATGCCATGATTACCAGCTCCAGCAACCTGACGATTACTTCGAATTTTTACGACGTATCAATGGCGATTTACCAGAGCACTGGCAAACCAAGTCTAAGTTATTCATTGAACAATGCAGACAAAGTGACAAAGCAGTGGCAACACGCAAAGCATCCCAACAATGTATACAAGAGTATGCGGCAATACTGCCTGAAATGTTGGGAGGATCCGCTGATTTAACATGCTCAAACAATACAGATTGGACAGGAAGCAAAGCCATTACTCATGATGATTTTAAGGGGAACTACCTTAATTATGGTGTTCGTGAGTTTGCAATGTCTGCCATCATGAATGGTCTTGCACTGCATGGTGGGTTTATTCCCTATGGCGGTACATTTTTGGTTTTTTCTGATTATGCACGCAATGCCTTGCGATTATGCGCCCTCATGAAACAACGTGTCATTTTTGTCTTTACTCACGACTCTATCGGTCTAGGTGAAGATGGACCTACGCACCAACCCATCGAACATGCAGCAATGCTTCGCTTAACGCCCAACATGCAAGTTTGGCGTCCTGCAGACCTCATGGAAACAGCTGTTGCTTGGCAACAAGCCATTGAGCACCACACCGGCCCCTCAAGTTTGCTGTTATCCCGACAAAATTTACCCGCCTGTGTACATTCTGCTGATGCGAGTGAATTAATTAAGCGTGGAGCCTATATTTTAGAAGACTGTGACCAGCTACCGGATGCTATCTTGATTGCTACGGGCTCTGAAGTCCAAATTGCACTTGGTGCGGCTCTTATGCTTAAAAACCAAGGTTTACATATACGTGTTGTTTCTATGCCATGTGCTGAGCGCTTTATTGCAGAAGGCGTTGCCTATCAGGAGCACGTTTTACCTAATGCAGTGCGTAAACGCGTCGCCATTGAAGCCGCCGCAAGTGGTTATTGGTATCGCTTTGTGGGTTTAGATGGCGCCGTTATTGGTATTGACCGTTTTGGCGCCTCAGCGCCTGCAGAAGATGTTTATGAAGACCTAGGCATCACTGTTCAAAAAACAGTCGAGGCCATACGAGCATTATTTTAATAATTAGTTACAGTAAAAGTGCCTATGCACTGAAATTCGGAGAAGTAGTATGACAATACGTGTTGCAATTAATGGTTACGGGCGCATCGGCCGTTGCATTTTAAGATCTATTTTTGAATACAAACGTCAGAATGATTTTACTGTGGTCGCTCTAAACGACCTATCTGGAATTGAAACAACGGCTCACTTGACCCGATATGACTCCACCCATGGTCGTTTTCAAAGCAATGTAGAGATAGCAGAGGGTAAGCTTGTCATTGACGGTCATCCGATCGATGTCATTGCTGAACGCAACCCCAGTTTACTCCCATGGAAAGCGCTAGATGTTGATTTGGTGCTCGAATGCACCGGGCATTTCACGCATCGTGAAAGTGCCATGCAACATATCACAGCGGGTGCAAAAAAAGTGCTGATATCGGCACCAGGAAAAGACTGTGACGCGACCATCGTTTACGGTGTGAATCACCATACTCTGCAGACCTCCTCCTTGATTGTTTCAAATGCATCATGCACCACAAACTGTTTGGCACCCGTTGTTAAACCACTGCATGAAAAAATTGGTATCGAACAAGGTTTGCTAAATACAATCCATGCCTACACGAAAGATCAAATGCTTCTTGATGGCAGCCACTCAGATCTCCACCGTGCTCGCGCAGCGGCCCAATCGATTATTCCAACTAAAACCGGGGCGGCATCCGCTGTAGGACTGGTATTACCAGAGCTTGCCGGGAAATTGGATGGTTTTGCTATGCGGGTTCCAACACTAAATGTATCTGTCATTGATTTTACGTTTATCGCAAAACGCCCCACAACCGTTGATGAAGTCAACAACATCATGCGCCGAGCGCAAAGTGATACCTTGCATATTAACGATGAGCCCCTAGTATCCATTGATTTTAATCATTACCCGGCCTCTGCCATTTTTGATACCACACAAACGAAAGTTCAAGGCAATTTGGTTAAAGTTGTAGCCTGGTATGATAACGAATGGGGTTTTTCTAACCGCATGTTAGACACGGCATACCACATGATGAACCTCTAAGGAAAAACCATGATTCTTACCAAAATGAGCGATATTGATTTGCGTAATAAACGTGTTTTAATTCGCGAAGATCTCAATGTGCCCATTAAAGATGGAATTATTACGAGTGATCAACGCCTTCAAGCTGCATTGCCAACATTACGTGCAGCTTTGGATGCGGGCGCTGCTGTAATTGTATTGTCCCATCTTGGCCGCCCCGAAGAAGGCGCGCTAGACACCCGCCTCTCCCTAAAACCGGTAGCCACCTACCTCAAAGCAAACCTCGACTACCCTGTACACTTCGTTACTGATTATCTAAATGGCGTAACCGTTATCCCAGGCGAATTGGTCATCTGCGAAAATGTGCGTTTTAATTGTGGCGAAAAAGCGAATGACGTAGCCCTTGCCAAGAAACTCGCGGCACTTTGCGATGTCTTCGTGATGGATGCTTTTGGCACTGCTCATCGGGCCCATGCATCAACGTGTGGTGTTGCCAAACACGCTCCCATTGCCGCAGCAGGACCATTACTAGTTCGAGAACTAGAGGCGCTGCAGCACGTCTTTAAAGCGCCCAAAAAACCAATCATTGCTATTGTTGGCGGGGCAAAAATTTCCTCAAAATTATCGCTTCTAAAACAAATGGTGAGCATGGTTGATGTCCTGATCCCTGGCGGAGGCATTGCCAATACTTTTCTCAAAGCTCAAGGCCATGAAATTGGAGTATCACTCTGTGAAAATTCTTTATTGGATGAAGCACGCGCCATACTTGAGCTTGCAACCAAGTCAGGCTGTCTAATTCCTCTCCCCACCGATGTGGTCGTGGGTAAATCATTTAATGATACATGCCCTGCCTACAATAAATCACTCAACAACATTGCCAATGACGATATGATCATGGACATTGGTCCCGAAACCGTTACGCGCTATATCCATCTATTAGACGCTGCTAAAACCATTATTTGGAACGGCCCTGTTGGTGTATTTGAATTCCCACAATTTTCTTATGGCACCCGCGCATTGGCCATTGCCGTGGCTAATAGCGATGCATTTACCATTGCTGGCGGGGGCGATACATTAGCCGCCATTGATCTATACGATTTAACCAGTGAGATTTCTTATATTTCTACCGGGGGCGGCGCGTTTCTCGAATACTTGGAAGGCAAGACGTTACCCGCTGTTGCGGTTCTTGAGGAACGTGCGAATGCAAAGACGCACTAAAATTGTCGCAACGATAGGACCTGCTAGCAACAATGCTACAACATTGCGCGCAATGCTCTTAGCGGGTGTTGATGTGTTGCGATTTAACTTCTCTCATAACCTGGATTTATTTCTACCAACAGTCAAATTAGCTCGAGAAATTGCCGCCCAATTAAACCGTCCATTG
>CAXNER010000196.1:0-3728 GCA_964201315.1 Legionellaceae bacterium | reverse complement strand
CCAGGCAATGTTGAGTAGGTTGCACGCGCCACATCAACACACTGATATTGTTGTACACATGACTGCAGGTTGATGCGTGCAATCGATAAAAAAGCATCAATGCTTTATAAATAAAGACAAACTGTCTTGCAATTAATCCCTACGGTATGTAAGTTGTGCTACAATTTACATACCGTAGGGATTAATTGCATTGCAGGAGCTCATATGAAACTATTAATTAAGTCGTTATCTGTTAGACGCGGTGCCCTTCTTTATGGGGTCGTTTTTATCGCTTCAATAGTGCAGCTAAACGTCACCCACGCCGAGTCTGAAACCTCCATTAAGAACCAAAGCTTTGCTGCGAATAATACCTTTATTTTTAGTCCACGTAATTTGAGCTGGAAGGCAGTTAATGCTTCGGGGACCGTTGTGCGTAGCGGCCGAGCATCTGGTGGGCGTAATTATTGTCCGGATATACATAGGGGCTGTAGAACGCCCTCAGGGACATATCACATTATTAGCAAGGGCGGTGCTGGCTGCAAATCTAGCCGCTTCCCCGTCGGGAAGGGCGGAGCGCCAATGCCTTATTGTATGTTTTTCAATCGACACTATGCGGTGCATGGTTCGTATGATGTGCCGAATTATAATGCTAGCCATGGTTGTGTTCGTGTGACACCCGCGGATGCGCATTGGCTGACGAATAATTTCATGCATATTGGAACGCGTGTGGTGGTTAAGCCGTATTAGGGCTTAGGATCGGGCCAGTAATAACTTCCATTTCGTGGCGCACCCAGAAACGAAAGTTAGTACTGGTCCGATCCTTACTCATCATCCACACTAAATGATGAGTTGCATCCGCATGTCGTTTTTGCATTAGGGTTGCGAATTACGAACTGCTCACCCTGAATTCCTTGAATGTAGTCAATTTCAGCTTGATTTATGATTTTATTATACTCTATTTTGCTGTGGTTTGAAATTTAGCTTCACAACACATCTATTTAGCGGTAATCTTCCTCGCGAACCAACCTCAAGGAATGGAATATGAACACCTGTGACGGGCTATCCCTCACAGAAGTACTCGTGTCGCTTGTAATTGTGACTAGTGCTTCTTTGGCTTTACTACAACAACAGTGGCATGTGAGCCGCTATACCCATCAAATCAATCATCGAAACGAAGCCGTGCGCCAGTTGGACAATGCGTCAGAGCAGCTTGTTGCTCAACAGTTACCCGCAGTTGATTCCTCCTGTCAATTAACGACCAGATCGTTTAAACGCGAAACCGATCTACAGTTGCGATGGGAAGATGGTTCTAGCGGTGGCTATCTAAAACGATTACTGGTGAGATCATGATCCGGTGTTTCAAGCAGTGTGGTTTAAGTTTACCGGAAATCTTGGTCGCACTGGTTTCTTCTAGTCTTTTAATTACTACATTAATGAGTCAATATATTGGGGTAAAACAACATTACAAACGCTCCCAAGCCATGCTGGAGAATTCGCTCGATGCGCAGCTGGTTGTGGACTTAATGCGAGATAGTATTCGCCAAGCGGGGTTTACGCCTTGTTTGGGGGTCGAGCATTTGTCGACTATCGATATGCGTACCGAGAAACGCGGCTTGACCGCTATTGACCTACATTCAGGAGATAGCCCAGGTTTTCGAGTGAATCATATGAGTAAGCAGTATGGTTTATTCATTAAACAAGTATCGCTTACCCATCTGAGGGTTACGAAAGAGGCGGCTCTGTCTTTGCAACATCCTGTTATTATTGCAGATTGTTATCATGCAGAAGTGCATAGCATTGAGTATCTTCGTTCGGTTTCCGGGAGCTGGGAAATCGGCTTAAAGCATCCCCTGCTGCACTCCTATCAACCGCCCATCTATATTGGTGAATGGCTTGAAGAGGGATTTTTTATGCATTCAGGTACACTTTTTTATAGATTGGGTCATGCCGATGCGCTTTCAAGTGCGGTTCATGACGTCTCTGTTTCGTTGAAAACAAGCCACGCCAAACGTTTGGTGCATGTTGCTTTAGCAATGGAGAAAGGCCTTCCGATAGAAGTGGATACAATGATGAGAGTGGCTTGATGGTGTCAAAAGGCTTTGTGCTCTTCACGACGATTCTGATGCTTGCGATGGTGACTTTACTGATCCTATCGCTCATGCAAGCGGTGTTGTTGTATGTAAAAGCAGGAAACCAGATTACAAAACGCCATCAGGCATTTTATCAACTGGAAACAGTCACTCATTTACTATGGCATTCTCATTTGGAACATCATGATTCTCAATGTACTGTCGAGGATAAATCTCCTAACGAAGTGCTTGGGCTGTTACAACATCATCATGGATGTGAGAAAGTATTTGGGCAGCAAGCGTATTTATATTTGATTGAAGATTTAGGTAGTTTTCCTTGTTTACGCATTGAATTGCACCATCAGATTTGGAGCAGCCATCACTGGCGCTTGACAGTGATGGCCAAGATGCCGCCCTATGCAACGCTGCAATTGCAGTTTAGCAAGCCCGTGAGCTTGCAGGCATGTGATGGTCATGCAGTGATTATAAGAGAAGGAGTTGTGAGTTGGCGGCATCTGACAACAACATAGTTAGGCTCGGGTTGAGCGAGAGCGAAGCCCAACCTACAAACCAGCAATTGACAACCATCTGATCCATGGTAAAATATGCGCTTGTTGTTTAAAATATATAAAATATACACCTTGCAGTGTATATTTTGCACCATCAGTGTTTTATTGACGTAAATTTTTGAAGGTGTCTTACATGTGCGTATCGCATTTGATTGCCAAGAACAAGACCTGGTTTAGTTTACCTATTGTTTATGCCGTGATGATTTTATTGGGTATTTATAGTGGGCTGTCTGGCATTTCTGTTTTGCAGAGCCTCGGGTTGTTTATTGCCGATGTCTTCATCAAAATGTTTAAATGTATCAGCTTACCAATTATCTTTTTGTCGATCATCGTGACTTTATCCCATTACCGTGAAGATGGGATTATGCGAACGATCTGGCGACGAACCATGACCTATACATTGGGCACAACGTTAGTGGCGGCGGCTATTAGTTGCGTTTTATATATTGTGATTCATCCAGCTATGGTTGCAGTTGTGCATCCCTCACAAGCTGTCTTGCCTACTGAGCATATCGATTACTTGCATCATATTGCCAATTTGTTTCCCGACACGATATTCGCGCCTTTTTTAGATCATCAAGTATTGAGCGTATTGCTTTTAGGTGTTGTGATTGGTATTGCCGTAAGGTTTATTCCTGATGAAGAGGCACGACATACCCTGACGCAGTTTTTCCGTGGCGCGCATGCGTTATTTATTGTGATTACACGTTGGATCGTTGCGATTATCCCACTAGGGTTATATGGTTTTATCACCACGACAGTGGTGCAACTTCGTGGAGGCATGAACTTAAAGGGCATCGGTGAGTATTTATTAATTGTCTTGTTGGCGAATTTAATTCAAGGGTTTGTGATATTGCCTTTGTGGTTGAAATACCAGGGCATTAAACCGTTTGCAGCGATGAAAGGGATGTTGCCGGCATTATCCCTGGCCTTTTTTTCTAAATCATCGGTAGGTACTTTACCCGTGACCATGGATATGGTTGAAAAAAATCTTCATGTTAAACCTTCAATCAGTCGCGTTGTATTGCCGCTTTGCACCAGCATTAACATGAATGGTTGCGCGGCGTTTATCTTTGCAACGGTGATTTACTTAATGCAAAACCATGGTATT
>CAXNER010000195.1:0-3729 GCA_964201315.1 Legionellaceae bacterium | reverse complement strand
AGAAAGTCACATGATGCTGCAAACAAAAATTACACTCAAGAATCAAAGAACACCGCTAGCATAAACCAATCGTCTGAAAAACGGAGCTCCCAACAAGCAAACCGAAGACGACGACCGAGCACCGGTCCCCATCAACAAAACCGTCAGGCAACGAGCACCAATAGCGGTTTGCGCAAAAAACCAAGCACAACCCCATCAGGTAATCAAAGTGCCCGTGTAGTCCCTATTAAGGCAGAACCTGTTCGAAAAAAACCGGTGGTTAATAAAGAAACGAGCGAAGATTGAAAACTAACTAGTCGCCGACTCAAAACTAGCCCCCGTCAACTTACCGCGGTTTATCCGCGGTAATCATAGCTCTTAGTCATTGTGTAATCTTATTGCGTAGAATCGGTTAGAAGGGATGAGAAAAGGCGTTAGTGTGTCAAACTAATCCAGTCGCTATCGGGTTAACGCCAATATTTGGGTTAAACCCACAATCGTCGAGCAGCTTAAGTAGGTTGTTTCCTTTCCGCGTGAGTTGTTTAATGCAATAAATGTCAAGATAGCTTTGTAAAATATAATAATACTCAGGCAGCGTGAGGATGGTTAATATTTTTTCAGCTCTCGTCACATGGTGGCTAACACCATGGTCACACGCTTGAAATAGCACTGCCGCTAGCATCGATGCATAACTTGCTTTGCGTAAGGGATTAGCCAGATAAAACCGTTGCACGCATTCATCTAAAGCCCGGTCTTTATCCCATTCAACCCATTGATCGTAGAGCACCAATGATTCATTGTAGGAAAATTCATCAGCCGTTGTTAGTTGCTGCAAGGCATAAGCCACAGGAACGACTGCTTGCACATTGGCCCAGGAACAGTTCCCTGCAATTTGTGAGCTTATTGGTATTTGTGCGACAGGCATCAAGCCCAATTGCTGGTTGATAACGTGGTGAAAATACCGCCGACTCTGTTTTTTATAAAGAAATTCTTGCAAAAAATGTACGTTAAACACGTCAGGCCGCGTGAGGCGATAAATATTTACAGATCCTTCCTGCAAACTATTTTCGCCGCGATCAATCTTAGCCCACCATTGCTTATAACGAATAAAACAAAGGGCATGCCCACGGCTCGCCGCAGGAAGGATTACCATTGGCGCGTTCATCAATTGGGCCAAACGCTTAAGGTGCTGCTCATTTAGAGAGACTTGATGCTGCAATTGCAACAACTCATCAGCGACGACAAAACCATCCATGACGTTGTAAACATTGGTGAAAAAATGGCGCAAATGCTTGGTAGAATAACTACTGGTGAAACGGCGCAGTGAATCAATAACCATAGCCACCGTGAATTCTAAAATAAACCCTTCATAATCAAGCTCAATGAATTCGCCCGATGCATTTACAATATCAACATCACCCTTAAGCTCGAAGCGATGCCCTAGTAGTTTTGCGTAGATAAAATCAAGGGCGAAATCAAGTTTTGCCCCATATTGATAAAGCAAATGTTTCAATGTATCTTGGCCACGCAAAATAGGATAGACCAGTACCGGCATGCCCGCCAGGGTATATGCATTAGGGTTTGCACCATGCAGAAGCAATATTCGTGACATCTCAATATCATGATTATCAACGGCCCAATGCAAGGGAGTACGCCCTGATATGTCAGGCTTATTAATATCAACCCCGCGCTCAATTAAGAGTTCAGCAATGTGATGATGTCTGGTAATAGCGGTTTCAATGAGCGGTGTAAAGCCATACTCATCGATATCATCCAGTGTTTCGCCTTCACGAATATAATGATCAAAGTCAGGAACACGAGCACTGATAATATCATTAGCAATAGTCATCCAGGACCTCGTGGTTTAGGTGCTGTAGAAAATTTTGGTGTATGAGTAAGACCTAAACGAAGCTCCTTTGCATCTTTTTGCTTCTCGATCTCTTTATCAAACTTACGACGCTCCTCTGTACCTATAGGTGGCAGCCCATCAAAACGCTGGGTATCAAGATTTGGATGTTGCATCATACTTTCTTGCAACTCGCCCTCTAAGTCTGATTGTTGTTCTTCTTGGTGATCACGCGCATGCACTTTAGCGAGTTGACGGTGACCTTGCTGTTCATGTAGCCGCCTCTCGCGCTCCATGGTGCGTGTTTCATCGACCAAATAAGAGCCTAACCGCGTACCTTTCGGGAGGCGGCCTGGCAAATCAGTGTCTGATTTTCTTTTTTTCGTGCTCATAGTTAGTAGTATAAATTATAAATACGATTGCTGCAGAATCTCCGCTATTTGTATCGCATTGGTAGCAGCACCTTTGCGAATATTATCAGCCACCACCCATAAATTTATCCCACACGGGTGTGAGATATCTTGCCTGATACGCCCCACAAAAACCTCATCATGACCCACGGCATGATGAATGGGTGTTGGGTATTTCAATTTAGCAGGATCATCAACCACCTTCACGCCCGGCGCCTTGGCCAGTAGCTTGCGAACGGCGTCGACTGTAAGGGGTGATTTTAACTCCAAGTGAATGGCTTCTGAGTGGCCATAAAGAACAGGTACACGAACCGTGGTTGGATTGACTAAAATACTTTCATCTTCCAATATTTTTCGTGTTTCCCAGACCATTTTCATTTCTTCGCGGGTATATCCATTGTCCATTAATTCATCAATATGGGGCAGCACATTAAATGCTATTTGCTGAGGGTAAATACCTGGTTTAACCGGTCGACCATTAAGCAACTCGCCGACTTGATTGATAAGCTCACTAACAGCTTTTTTGCCGGTTCCAGAAACGGCTTGGTAAGTAGCTACATTGATGCGTGCAATACCAGCTGCATCGTGTAAAGGCTTCAGTGCCACCACCATTTGGATTGTTGAGCAATTTGGATTGGCAATAATGTTACGGTGAGTGTAGTCAGCAATGCGTTCGGGGTTTACTTCAGGCACGACAAGTGGGATATCATCATCATATCGAAAACAAGAGGTGTTATCGATAACTATACAACCAGCTGCCGCCGCTATTGGAGCGTATACCTTAGATACATCGCCACCAGCTGAAAATAAAGCGATGTCAGCCTTCGCAAAATCAAAATCAGCAACATCTTCAACTTCTATCGTATTTTTATTAAATCTCACCGTTTTGCCAACAGAGCGCGAACTGGCTAATGGGTAAAGTTTATCCACAGGGAAATCACGTTCTTGTAATCCCGCCAACAAGGCTTCACCTACAGCACCTGTAACTCCAACGATAGCTACGTTTAATTTTCTTGCCATTTATAACCTCATCAACCAATAACCGACAAATTTTGGGCCTTATGCCTTAAATAATGATCCATTAACACTAATGCCATCATGGCTTCTGCAATCGGAACCGCACGAATGCCAACACAAGGATCATGGCGTCCCTTCGTCACCACAGTGACTTCCTCTCCTTTAGTGTTAATAGTTTTACCTGGGGTAACGATACTAGAGGTGGGTTTTAATACCATACTCACGTCTACTACCTGCCCTGTTGAAATACCACCCAGCACCCCACCTGCTTGATTGCTTAAAAAACCACACGCATTCATTTCATCTCGATGTTCACTGCCTCGCTGAGTAACGGCAGAAAATCCAGCTCCTATTTCAACGCCTTTCACTGCATTTATAGACATCATGGCGAAGGCAAGTGTTGCATCTAACCTATCAAAAACCGGATCACCAAGCCCTATTGGCACGCCGCGTGCAAATACACCAATACGTGCACCT
>CAXNER010000194.1:0-3732 GCA_964201315.1 Legionellaceae bacterium | reverse complement strand
GCCCTCTCCAATGACCCGCCCACCAGCAATTAGGTAGACGTAATCTGCGATTGAACAAGTCTCCTCAACATCATGAGATACAATTATTGTTGTGGTATGTAGCAATTGATTTAGTCGTTTAATTAATCGAACCAAAACACCCATAGAGATTGGATCTTGCCCAGTAAACGGCTCATCGTACATCATCAACTCTGGATCAAGCGCTATGGCCCGTGCCAAGGCAACGCGCCTTGCCATGCCTCCCGATAACTCAGCGGGCATTAAATTTGCAGCGCCCCTCAACCCAACTGCTTCTAGTTTCATTAAAACGATATCACGTAGCATCCCTTTATTTAAATTCGTATGCTCCGACAAAGGAAAGGCAACGTTGTCAAAAACCGAAAGATGAGTAAATAAAGCACTACTTTGAAATAACAGCCCCATCTTTCGTCGAGCTTTATAGAGCTCAGTGTGTGAAAGTTGGTGAATGTTATTGCCATTAACGTATATTTCCCCTGAGTCAGGCTGAAGTAATGCCCCGACCAAACGCAATAGCGTGGTTTTCCCACTACCACTAGGTCCCATGATCGCAGTTATTTTCCCGCGTTTTACCTCAATATCAACGCCATTAAAAATCAAGCGCTCTTCTCGAGAAAACTTAAGATTGGTGATTTCCACCAAATTATCGCGCATAGAATTTCGTTCCAGATTCAACCCTCTAGTGTCATTATATACCCACCCATGCAGGTATTGCCAATTCAACACAAAATAATAGGGTATAGGCTTGCATTACTCACACACTGTACCAGCAATTATTCAATTGACGACAGGTACGACGAACTATGTTAAGATAGACGGACTACAAATAGGCTCGATAAGCACATGAATTTCTGTAAACTAGGCCTCGCCGTTATTGAAACAGAAGCACAAGCCGTTTTTGAATTGACAAAACGTATCGACAAACATTTTAGCGCCGCTTGTGAATTGCTACTGGCCTGCAAAGGCCGTGTCGTTGTTACCGGCATGGGTAAATCTGGCCACATCGGCAAAAAAATTGCAGCAACGCTCTCTAGCACTGGCACACCGGCCTTTTTCATGCATCCAGCTGAAGCAAACCACGGTGACCTCGGGATGATCACACCACTGGACACTGTTCTTGCCATTTCAAATTCAGGCAATACACACGAAATTATTACGCTTCTGCCCTTATTAAAACGCCTTGAAGTCCCCCTGATTGCACTGAGTGGTAATCCAGACTCAACACTTGCAAAAATTGCCACCGTGAACATTGATATCAGTATCCACCACGAAGCCTGTCCACTTGGGCTTGCACCAACAACAAGCACCACTGTTGCACTGGTTATGGGCGACGCATTGGCCATCGCTTTGCTGCAAACCCGTGGCTTTAGTGCCGAAGATTTTGCACTGTCTCACCCGGGCGGTACGCTTGGAAAACGTCTGTTATTACATATTGATGAGCTATCCCACAAGGGAGATGCATTACCGATTGTTAATGAACTTGTTACTGTGCGCGAAGCACTCATCGAAGTCACCACGAAGAAACTAGGAATGACTTGTGTCATCGATTCAGAGGGATGTTTAGCTGGCATCTATACGGATGGCGATGTTCGTCGTACCCTAACCCAACAGTATGATATTAATACAACCACCTTAAAAGAAGTGATGTCTCGTAATTGTCGCACTATAAACGCCGGCATCTTAGCGGCTGAGGCGCTGGCTTTAATGCAAAAATACAGCATCACCTCGCTTGTTGTGACTGACTCCTCCAATCGACCCACAGCAGTGGTACATCTACATGATTTGCTACGTTCGGGCGTATTTTAAATGATGAGAAACTAATGAACCAAATAATTGAGAAAGCGAAAAAAATCCAATGTGTTATTTGTGATGTTGATGGCGTTTTAACAGATGGACTCATCTATATCGACAATGTTGGTAATGAACTTAAAGCGTTCCATATACAAGATGGCATGGGCTTGAAATTACTCATGGCTGTAGGTATTGAAGTTGCTGTTATTACTACCTCTCGCAACGCCGTGATTGATCACCGCATGCAACAACTCGGCATTCAGCATTATTTCAAAGGACAAGTTGATAAACGCGATGCCTACCAACAACTTAAATCACGGCTTTCTCTCCCAGACGAATCATTTGCCTACATCGGTGATGATCTTCCTGACTTAGCCATTATCCGCCAAGTTGGCCTTGGCGTAGCCGTTGCAAACGCTGTGAGCCAAGTCAAAGAGTTTGCTGCATGGCACACACAATCTCATGGGGGACGGGGTGCGGTGCGTGAGGTGTGTGATTTAATATTAAACGCACAAAATAAACAAGAAGAAGCGCTACATGGGTATTTGACCGTAGGGGACATAAAATGAATGCGGCTAAGCAGGCAGCATGGTTATTTGTGGCTCTGATATGCTTAGCATGTTCAGGTTGGTATTTTGCGAGCGCCAAGCATATCAATAAACTCGATGAACATACCCTGTCTACAACCGCCGACATGATTATCAACGAATTAACCGTGCAACAATTTGATACGAATGGACGCCTTGCCAATTACTTAAAAACACCATTAATGCGCCATGTTTCCTTCAACAATACCAACCTACTTAAAACCCCACATATTGTTATTGCACAAGACAATCAACCCGCCTGGGAAATCCACGCTGAACAGGCAACATCGCTTTTGGGTGGTCAACAAATTACATTCAATAAAAATGTAGTTGTACACCAAGAAAAAGATGAACATACTCAAGAAAGCACACTAAAAACAGAAGCAATAACTTACTACCCTAAAGATAAGTTGGCGTCAACACTCCTGGATGTCACCTTTGAGCAGCCTGGTAATATCGTGCATTCAAAAGGAATGAACGCTTATCTCGCAGAAAAGCATGTGGAATTATTGAGTGAAGCCAGAGGTACTTATGAACCAAGCCGCGGTTAGAACGCCCTGTGTTCTGATACTCTGCCTACTGTCTCTTCTGTTGGCAGAAAATACATGTTTCGCCTTGCCCGACGATAGAACACAAACCATGGAGTTACGCGCAAACTCCGCTGATCTTAATCACGAATCACACCTTGGCACTTATTTGGGCGATGTCCAATTTGATCAGGGAACAACACATATAAGAGCTGCCAAAGCCATTACGCTTGGAAATTTAAAAAATCAGATAGTCAAGGCGGTGATTAAAGGCGATCAAAAGACTCAAGCACACTATTGGGCAATCACTGCCATCGACAAACCACCTATGCACGCTTATGCGAATATCATTAATTACTACCCAGAACGTCACCTTATCGAACTCATTGGTAGTGCGCGGGTAGAACAAGGAGATAACTCCTTTTCAGCGTCTAAAATTAGCTATGACACATTGCATCAACATGTTGTCTCAAAGAGTGAAGGTCTCGAGCGCACTACAATTATTATTCATCCAGGTAGAAAGCCATGAGCGAATTATTGGCACTTCATTTAAAAAAATCATTTAAATCACGGACTGTAGTTGATGGTATTAGCATACGAATCAAACGTGGTGAATGCGTGGGATTACTTGGCCCCAATGGCGCAGGAAAAACAACTTGTTTTTATATGATAGTCGGTTTGCAATCTTGTGATGAAGGACAAATTATTCTCAATGGTGAAGATGTAACAAAATCAGCCATGCATCAACGTGCTCGCTTAGGCATTGGTTATTTACCACAAGAGGCTTCAATTTTTCGAAAAATGACGGT
>CAXNER010000193.1:0-3758 GCA_964201315.1 Legionellaceae bacterium | reverse complement strand
TGGAGAGATCAAAGCGCCGAACAGAGGTCCCTCATTACTTCACCTCAGTTTGAGCTCACATTAAATGTATGTACTGACAAGTGTAGAATTTGGTAACCATTTTCAATATGCGTCTCTATATTTTGCGTGAGTTTTTTGCGATAGGGCTGATAATATTTTTCTAATAAATCATGTTTGTCCTGTTCACTGAAATGTTGTCGACTCAATTTTGAAAAACTATAAGCATTTTTTTTATTGAGATCTAAGACGAAACGACTGATGTCGCCTAAAAAATAATCGTATTTAAGGGTGTTGGCGATGCTTTTGGTGAGTTCTTTTGCATAGGGATCAAACGTTTGAAAAGTATTGAACGAAGGGGGTGAACGCATTTTGTCTAAAATATTTTCGGGTATATATTCACTTGCATGTTCACAACTTAAAACAAGTACGGTTTTTTTCATGAATACCCCTGTAACTTTTTAAAATATCATATGAGTATTTTGACAAGATTTAATAAATTTACAATGGTCTTTAATCACCTATAACACCTTTTTTATCGGTATGATCTTTAATGGCTTCATCAATACCAGCGGCTGCGGTCAGATCTGCTACATTGGCTTTCGTAAAAAATCCTTCAAATTTTTTACATCGCTCTACATATTCTGTAATCAGTAATGAAAGCTCGGAATGTTTAGAGAAAATCTGTTTAAGATCAGGAATATCCTTGCATTCACCATAGACTTGCGATAGAAAAGGAATTTTATTTTTATGTAAGGTTTGTACCACGTAGTCAATATTTTTGATGCCCGATGAATGGTCTCCATCTAAAACTTCATAGGCCATATGATGCATACGCCGCCCATAGTTTTTGACAAAGGCCTCAGTAGGCATGGGACGGTTTTCAAATGAGTTAACCATATAGGGAGTGTTGTTGGCAGTAAATACTTTTGCAGGTGACAGCAAATCATTTCCATGTGGGGTTCGTGTGACATTCGTTGAGGAATTCATTTCATCAATGTTATAGGCACCCCAGAAGTAATAATTGGATAAACACAAAAATTCTAGGATAGCATCTTCGCGGCCATTGGCTAAGACTCTGGTCGCACAATGATCAACTCCCAATAATAACTTTTCGATACCATGTGCGCGTGAAAAATCATCCGCAGCTTGTAAGATTTGTTTTTGGTGTTTATTTAATTTTAAAGGGATACCCCAGGGAAATGACACCAAGTCATAAAAATTGTCTTGGCTATAGCCAATACAATTAAAGGTAATATCTGAAGGACGTGTTAGAACAAAATTTTCATTTTGCAGCAATTCATTGCTCGATTCGGTGGCTGAGAAAAAACTAAAATCATGGGATTTTAATGTATTAATCGTTTCCAACAGATTGCTTGTATGGAATATTTCACCAATATAGCGCGCATTGGGTTTAACTAATGCGTTGGGATAGAGCATGTTCATTCGAGTAAAATCATCGACGTAATGGGCAGTATTGGGCTCCATGACGATAAGTACTGGGGAGGAGCAGTAGTGATTTTTTAAAATAGCAATCTTATGGGAGGCGTTTTGCATTATTTGATGCAATCGATAGGGCGTCATTAAGTACAATTCTCGCAGATAGGCAAATAAATCATGGTGATTCACTTGAATGAGAATGCCAGTGATATTGCCGATTAAATCATCAAGACCACTTTCGCTGCGACGTTGATAAATTTTATCCAAGTACTCATAAAAGTAATCCGAGTTTTTTTTATCACCTTTTGGGGTATAGGTTTTAGTATTAAAATTGCTGGGCATTGGCTGCACTCCATATTTTTTTAAATCCTGCGGGGATGTTGTCTTTCAGTAAAGCACCAGGTTCTAGATAGGTAAAGATTTCATCTAAGGTTTGGAAAGTCACATCATCGACGCGACGTTTGACGAGGTAGGGGTGAATTTGACTAGGGTTGCTTAATCCCATAGCACCTACAATTTCAGTAAAGCTTGCCAGTGTGTTTTTATGAAAATTAGCTACGCGATGTTTTTTTTCATCGACGACTAATCCCCATTGCAGCCGTTTACTCTGTGTGGCGACACCTGTGGGGCAGGTATTGAGATTACATTGTCGTGATTGCACACAACCTAAAGCCATCATCATGCCGCGTGCTGAATGGCAGATATCTGCACCTAAGGCCATATGTAGAACCATATCAAAACCGGTGATAATCTTACCGCTACAAATAATACGAATTTTATCGCGTAAATTGACACCTACAAGACTGTTATGTACAAATAATAGGGCATTTTCGAGTGGGGCGCCTATAAAATTACTATATTCAACAGGAGCAGCACCTGAGCCACCATCTCCGCCATCTACCGTGATAAAATCAGGTAAAATATTGGTTTCTAGCATGGCCTTGCAGATTAATAAAAACTCATGGCGACGCCCAATACTAAGCTTAAATCCAACCGGTTTTCCACCCGATAGTGTTCTCATTTCATCAATAAATTGTAATAACTCTATTGGTGTATGAAAGGTTGAATGCGCAATAGGGGATAAGACATCTTGCCCCATCTTCACTTTCCGCACACGGGCAATTTCTTCAGTGACCTTGGCTGCAGGCAATATTCCACCATGACCAGGTTTTGCACCTTGGGAAAGTTTAAGTTCTATCATCTTTACTTCTGGGCGCAGCGCTTCTTTCTGAAATTCTTTAGCATCGAAATTGCCCTTGTCATCTCGACAGCCTAAATAACCGGTACCCACTTGAAAAATCAGATCCCCGCCTTGTAGATGGTAACTGCTGATTCCCCCTTCACCGGTATTATGGGCAAAATTACCCATTTTGGCACCAAGATTGAGTGCCATCAAAGCATTCGCTGATAATGATCCAAAACTCATCGCCGAGATATTTAATCTTGAAGAAGAGTAGGGTTGTAGACATCGCTCAGTGCCGATGACAATACGAGGTTCAATATCTTTGGGATGAATAGGAATAATAGAGTGACTTAACCAGGTATATCCTGATTTGTAAAGATCACCTTGGGTTCCAAAAGGAATCGTATCGTCTTTGGATTTAGAGCGCTCGTAAACTATGGAACGCTGTTCGCGACTAAATGGTTTTTCATCTTGATCACTGGCAATAAAATATTGGCGAATTTCTGGGCGTATAAATTCTAAAATAAACCGAATATGCCCTAAAACAGGGAAGTTTCTCAGAATACTGTGCTGGGTTTGCAAATAGTCATAGATTGCAATGAAGATTAAAGGAATTAAAAGCCCTGCAAACCAACGAACATCGTGGAGCATCATAAATATATATCCAACGGCTAATAAAATAATAGCAAAGCTCAAATACCATTTTCTTCTCATGTATAATCCTTATTCACAGTATTGAGGTATCCAAAAATTTTCATTAAGGACTTTTCTAATATCGGTGATACCAGATAACCCATCTTTAATTGCTTGCTTGAGAATCGCTTCAGCAATTTCCTTACTCACCATTCGCATATGATGCATTTCCGGAAGGATTGGGGAGTCTGCGTTATGATCTTGGCTCGAGATTTCAGCCAGTTTTAAAGCAGCAGCAATAAATAATGAGGTTTTAACTCTTTTTATTTTTCCAGCAATTACTGCAAGCCCCATGGCAGGAAAAATATAAGAGTTATTACATTGTGCAATGGGAACTAGTTTCCCTTGATATTCGGTATCTGGAAATGGACTGCCGGTGGCAATAATAGCTCTTCCTTTGGACCAATTTAAAAGATCAGTAGGGATAGCTTCACATTTTTCATTG
>CAXNER010000192.1:0-3771 GCA_964201315.1 Legionellaceae bacterium | reverse complement strand
TGATTGATGCAGAGCAAGTGTTAATCGTCGCGCCTGCTGATAGTCTTGGAAATGCAAAGGCGCTGATTTACGCATAAAGTTTTGCCACCAAACGACATACTCATAACAATAGGCTTGTTTAAGCAGCGTTGGTAAGTCAGTCAAATCCTGACGCGCAAGCACCCAGTTATCTGCTTGCAGTTCGGCCCCAATAGCAGGGAGCTTTTGGATGATTTGTTGAAAACCTGATTTAGTAAAATATACGGGTACTTCTTTGTCAGCCAAGTCAAAACCATCAATAACGACAGGCTGTCTTTCTTGCGGAAAGCTCGTTTTTGCAAGTGTATAATACAAATAACTTGCAGGTAATGCATTTAAATAGTTTCTAACATCACTTACGATTTGCCGATTAATGGCTATAGGTGGTCTTGGCAGCTGCAGTGCTTGTTTTAGTAAGGCGAGTTTTTTTACTAAATTATCTGGTGTTGAATCTTTTTCCCAAAGTTCATGAAACCAAGCCAAAACTTCTGATTGCGAGAACTGGGAAGGTTCACCCAGCATTAAATAAATTTTTAATGCGTTATATCGAGCAGCTTGTGACTGTCGCGTATCAATTATTTTTTGTTCAATCTCAGACAATACGGTTGGTAAAAAATTGCCCTGAAGATTCAGTTTAGTATGGATACGAAGCTGTGTTTTTAATTGTTGCAAGGTCGGCAAAAATACCGTGTTTGCAGTAAGCTTGTCTAAAGCGGTTGATGCCTTTGTCAAATGATAGAGTGCAGAGGCATCACTACCACTTTGGCCAATTAAGGCATCGTAAGCTAATAATTCTTTGCTCGCCAGATCAAGCGATCGAGTTGATTCCAGATGTTTTGAGCCAAGCCACATAATAGATAAACCGACGGTTCCTACCAATAATCCTGCTACCCATTGATGTGAAACGCTTACTCGTGGTGCTTGGCGCATGGTATGCGCTTGAATTGCATAAAGAGCGCCTTGGATAAAATAGGCGCGATGGTTTATTGACTGTGGAAATTTATCTTGAACCATTAAGGCATATTCGTGCTGAATTTTTTTATTAAGACGGTCTAGGCTAACACCACCTTGTTCCCCGCTAGTAAAATAGAGCGCTTGAACGCGGAATAGTTTGGGTGAAATTGTTTGAATGAGAGCTTGTATGGCCGCACCGAGAGTGGCCAATTGCAATGGAAACTCACGAATCAAAGTACGCTTGACACTGGATCGTGCCGGGTGGATTTTACGAATAACCTGTTGCCCCAGCGTCTCGATGAAATGTTCAAATTGAATCTTATAATTGTTAAGAAATTTACCTTGTCGCGTGCTCCAATCAAGTGAAAACCCTAGCGGTTTTAGCAAATCGCTAGCGTGGTCATTTTGAAAAAACTCACAAAACCCAGCTAAAGCGTCTAACTTGGTAAAAATAATGGCAACATCAACGCGATAATTTAAGCTTAGGCCAAAACGGGATAGCAACTGAGTATGGATCTTGCTGTGCTCGGTGAATTGGAGGGGTTCAGACATTAATAGATCGTTAATATCCACGCACAAAATAATCCCACTAATTCTTAAGCTACGATGACAGTTGTTGAGTTGTTTAAGCGTATATTGTAATAAATTTTTGCTTTGGCTCAGCCAAGATTCACTTAATTCAACAATAACGCCTTGCTGATTGTAGTAAATGTCAGCTCTTCTCTCTGAATCAACGGTTACATGCTCAAAATGACTGTGGCCCAATAGGGTCGTCTTGCCTTGGTTATCTTTGCCTGTGAGTAACAGGAAAGACAGGGGATTGTTTTGAGGTTTTAGCTGCCAGACTATTTTTTTAAGAGCGTCACATAACGCACGTAGCGATTTGTCCATTAATTATCCATTTTGGCAAGTACGGTATGTCCAAGCAGAACTTTTTTTGCGCTAGACTCAAGCAAGACATGGCTGACGAAATATGACGATACCATTATGCTCAAGGCTATCAGTGTAGCAGTTATGATTGGTTTGTGGTTTGTTGGTTCAGGGGTTGTGTTTGTTTGTTCTTTAAAAAGTCGGTGGGGTTTATTGGCACGATTTTGCAGGATTAATTGGTGTAATTCTTCAATTAGATTGTCCAGTGTTTGTCTGCCGTTGGTTTGCAAATGCTGCTCGCCCTCAAACCCTGCTATTAGGCAGTAATAGGTCAACTCAAGCAAGTCTAGGTATTGGTTGGTTCGGTCTTTAATGTATCTGACAATGTCAAAAAAACGGCGTTGTGGGCCTACGTCATCATTTGATAATGGTGTAAATGCCTGAAATTCCGCTGGTTGCCCATGAAGTCGTAAGTAATTTTTTCCTAACAACTCGTCAATCGTCGCACTTAATAAGTAGCAGGCGATCACTACAAACTCATCAGCGTATTGTTGTCCAATCAATCGGCTGCGAAAGGCATGCAATTCATGCTCAATGTTAGCACGAATGCTGCTAATAGGAGGGAGCGTTGGGCTCACACCTAATCGTTCTAATAATGATAATAAAGGACCAGCTGCTGAAATCAACGGGTTAGTGGTCGAAGTATTGGTAAAGAGTTTCGAACGAAAATAACCGTTAGGGATCCGGTTGTTGCCGGGTATTGCGAGTCGGCTGATAATAGCGGCCGAATAAGGCTCGGCTGGCATGGTCTAACTCCAAGTAGTGAGCTGATTCCTTGTTCTTAAAAAGATAATACGTTATCTATCAAGCGTTGTCGACAATACTGCTAATGTTAAGAAGAGCTATTACTATGAGTCCAATTATTTTTTGTTTTCTAGTGGATTATTCCTAAGTTGTCTGAAAGAATGAATAACTTAATTTCATATAAACAGAAGTCGATTTGTGCTTAGAAAAAGGATTTTTATCGCGGCAAGTATGTTGCTATTGCTCATAATAACGCTGCTATGTGTTGCCATGAAACAGGCAAAAATCTTACACCGAGATCCTTTGGTGTTGATGAATAAGTTTTATCAGCTCAAAATCCCAAATCCAAAAGCGGCAGAAAGATCGCTGCTCATTCTTTTGAATCAAGATTCTAATTATCTGCCTGCCCTTGAGGAGTATAGTCAGTGGATGCTTGCTGATAATAACCAAGAACAAGCCTTGCATCTTTTAAAACGCTTGAATACTAATTTACCCAACAACAACACGTATGCATTCCAACTGGGCTATTTGTATTATCTTAATGGCGACTGGGAACAGTCAAGAGAGGTTCTTACGCAATTACTTCAGCATGCAACGGGAGCACTAAGGGTTCAAACACTAGCCGTATTAAACGCAATGGACTCTTATTTGCCCCATTATCAAAACTATGCCGCTACTCAGAGATTGATGATCACACCGTCGATGATCCCTGAAGTATCAAACGTCGTAAAAAAACCAGCAATCAACCGAATGAAATCGATGATGGATAGCTATTATGCGCTTAGAGTATTAGACAAGCATGCCTCCGAGCGGGTGATTAAACAGGTGATTAGACATCAACCTAATAATGTTTTGGCACTTAAGGAGGCAGGATATTTAGCTATAACAGACGGACGTTTAATCGATGCCATTAATTACTTTAGGCGCGCGTATGCGCTCACGTACCAGCCTGAGTTAGCAATGCAATTGGCATATTTATATGAAGGGATTAATGATAAGCCGGCGGCGTTTCAATATTTTAGGGCAGCAGCGCGCAGTAGTGATAAAAAACTATCATCAGATGCTTAAAATGCAATGACAAATATGTCGGGTCAGCAAATCAAAGTGTTACCGGCGCCTTTTTTC
>CAXNER010000191.1:0-3778 GCA_964201315.1 Legionellaceae bacterium | reverse complement strand
GGGCTCTTACCAAAAATCATGTATTCGAGTACATCGAAATATATTACAATCGAAAACGACTTCATTCGACAATTGGCTACAAAACGCCTGAATCGTTTGAAGTTAAAATGGTCGCTTAGCAAGGTGTCCGATTTTCTGGGGCAAGATCATTTTTATGTTCTGGGAAAATATATTTAGATGGGCATTGATTAAAAACCAAGAGCCCTGTGCTTTTCAAAAACCGCTGCCACTGCAGGGAGATCCCTCGCTTCGCTCGGGATGACGTGGGGAGTTACCAGAAAGTACTAAATGGCATTTTTTGAGCACTCATGCGGTTGCCCTGCTAAATTAAGTTTTCTTAATAATTCGCATTTTTTCGTAATCATTCAAATCGGGTATCATACACCACGTTGGGTAAGAAATTGGGTAAGTTCCGAGCCCCTGTTATTTTAAACCAATAAAATCAAAAGATTACAAGGAGGTTCGAGTCCTCTTCTCGGTACCATTTAAAATACAACGAGTTGTGAGCTTTAACCCCCGTTATCGACGACCGTCTTGCTAGACCACTCTTTATTTGCAATTTCTTTTTTCATGTCATAAAAACTTTTCAATTCAAAATCGACATAATTCTCCAATAATTTTTTTATTTCGTGTTCAGCGCCAGCATAGGTTTTATACTCGGTATGGAATTTTTTAGGCGTAAACGATTTTGGTATATTGAGCAGATAGGTTAGGGAGCCATCCGCGTTAAAGGTGGTTTTTTCAACGCCCGTAGCTACTATTTTGTATGAAATCTTAAATCCTTTATAGATGTATTCAATCACAATGTAACTCCCTTTTGGATAGAGGCATTCATAAAAAATAACAACCGGCCACGCTCCTAACTATATTAGCTTCAAGTGGATTACTCAATGTTCAGAAATGAACTTGACTCCAATGATCAAGTCGTTATTCCTAATGCCTCTCCAAAACGAACGTTATCACCTGCCTGTATGCTTTGTTGCCATTGAATACCTGAGCTATCGGCAAACAATAAAATCACAGTTGAGCCTAGTTTGAAATAGCCCATTTCTTCGGCTTTTATTAATGAAGTAGATATATCTGTGCCTTGCGGGTATATAAAGCGGTGTGGATTTTTATCACGAGCAATATCACCATGCCAACTAGTACCGATTGCACCGACGATTGTTGCACCCACCAACACCATTGCCATTGGGCCCATCTTAGTTTCAAAAAAAACGACAAGCCGTTCATTGCGGGCAAATAGTTTTGGCACCATTCGCGCGGTTGCCGGTTGCACTGAAAATAATTTTCCTGGCACGTAAATCATTTCTTTTAATGTTGCATCAATGGGCATATGTACGCGGTGGTAATCTTTGGGCGATAAATAAAGGGTTGCAAATAATCCCTCTTCGAATTGCTTGCTTTGTTCTTTTTCACATGCAAGCAATTCATGGACCGAATAAAAACGCCCCTTCGCCTGGAGTAACATGGATGCTTTAATGCGTCCTATTTCACTGACACAACCATCTACTGGGGAAACAATGGCGCTATCGGCTATCGGGCGACAGACAGGTTTTAATTGTCGAATAAAAAATGCGTTGAAACTAGCGTAATTGTAAGGGTTTTCTTCGCGTGCCTCGCTCATAGTCACATCATACTTTCGAACAAAATAGCCAATTAGTATGTTTTTAATGGCTGGAACCCTTATGTTTGCGAGGAAACCTGCAAGGAGGGTCAATCCGTGTTTTGGTAAAATATAGTGCCATAACGCTTTTAAATAATCAGATAGCATAGTCTGCAGTAATATAATTCAAGGTATGTGAATCATACAGTGAAACGATGCGACTGATAATTGGGATATAGGTTATATTTTACAATTAACGCCAACCTCGCTGAATGATTCTATGACCGCGTTTTTATCTAGCTCTCGATCAACGGCTGCTTGAATGACACCGCAAGCGGCAAAATCAAAGTCTGTTGCCGGTTGCCAGTAATGTTGATTTGCATCTACCATCACTTGAAAGGCTTGTTGAACTGACCAACCCGGTTGGTGGGCGAGCAAGTAAAATGCTTTATTAAATACACCGCTACTATAGTGGACATCGAGTTTATTGGTATAGTCTTTGGCATGGCCAATGGATCTACCATCTTTTGTCGGGTCATCCATATAGCGAAGTGGTTCCCCGCTGATGACAGCCTCTCGAGCTATTGTCCAATCCTTCCCATCCCAATACCACGGGTAGCTTTGTCGTAAATAATCCTGGAGCGCTATTTCCGCCATGTCTGAAAATGCTTCATTAATCCCACCGGATTGTTCTCGATAAATTAGGCCTGCGTTTAAGTCAGTAAAATTATGTGCTAATTCATGTCCAATGACGCTTTGAGAGGGTGCCGTCAGAAATTCTTCACCGTTGCCAATGACGATTTGTTGATGAGAGACTAACTGGCCGTTGATATAGATAGTAGGAATGGCAAATGCATTATCCATTTTTTTTAGATGGGTAAATGCTCTTAGAGGCAAGTCGGTTCCTAACGGTTGTTTTACCCGGTAATAGATTGTAAACATTTCAATGGTTTTCTGTGCAAAAAACATGGTGTCATTGATTGGTGAGAAGGCGTAGTTAATAGGCCCGCTTCCACCATCAGCAAAATTTAAGTACAAGCTCTTGGCATCACAGGGATAGGAAAATCCTTGAAATCCGCGTGTGGTTTCATCAGTAATGCTGATGGGGAATGCATTATAGTTTAAAGTAGCATTGTCTAAATTGATGACGCGTATCGATTCATTTTGTACAACACAATTGCCATTGCTTACTTCAACATCAAACCGACCTAAAGAGGGCACTCCTGGTATGGCGCTACCATATTGAAAAGTTCCTGAACGGTAAGGCAGCATTAACGCGTTGCCCCCCATCCCTTGACCTACTTTTGAAGGGTGTGCGTTATCCCATTTTTTTAAAATTTCACCACTATTTGCGTCGATTATAAAGTTAGGTGAACTGATTTGTGAGTGTTCGTTAGTCGTATAAAATGATAAGTGGTAAGCAAGGTGTGCTTTTTGTTGTTCATCTATGCTAATTATTTTGGTAATTGTTTTGAATTTAATGGGTTGATTAAATGTGCTCAGAATTTTTTGTTCGATGTCATCTTTGGTTAATTTGCCATTGATGTTGTCAACGTCTGTTTCAATGTTTGTAACATTTACACCAGTGATGAGGGGTTCAGCATGAGCTCTAGTGTGGACGATCAATTGATGCCCCCAGATGGGAATGCCTTTAAACAATAGTTGATAACGCGTATGTTCGTTTTTTGCAGTTCTTTGATTCATTTTTTGCAGTTGATAATAGCCTGGTTGCTTCGATGAAAGTGTGTTTGGCACGTTTTTTTGAAATGGTGGCAGTGACGAATTGGTGTCGCTCCATATCACTTGTTGAGAGGCTGCATTTAAACTGTTGCTGGTCACGAAGAGAGTTAATAATGAAACAATTTTTTTTTTCATGACTTATCCTTTACATTCAAATAAGCGCTATCCTCCTATAACTTAGCTTAAAACACAACTCACTATTTTTAATCAAAAAGTTCGTAAACAGGACTGGCTATTTGTTGTAAATTTAATTGGATTTTTTTTTGGGGTAATTTTCTCACGATTTTTTCAAGGCCTCCATTTCATCATAAACAATCATTGCTCCTCCGTTTGGCGATACCAAATTGACAATCAGCTAGGATGAGCTCGAAAGTCAACGCGATCCTTTTGCGGCAATTATTTTAACCGACAGGCTCTTTTTTGGCCAAATTA
>CAXNER010000190.1:0-3782 GCA_964201315.1 Legionellaceae bacterium | reverse complement strand
ATACATTCTCTTTCCAAGCGGAAGGGTTTTATCTAAAACAAGGTTATCAGCATTTGGGAACCATTAAAAATTATTTAGAAGGGCACGATCGTATTTATTTTAGAAAACAATTGTATTAGACGTCCCATATACATGAAGGAGTTATTTTGTTAGAAAATCAAGCCGCACTTAAGATACAAGGTCTTTTTACCTCTCATCGTCTAAAAAAACAGTCCGGATTGCAGCAGACCATAGCCAACAGCCCCAACTCACAGTTATTACAGGCGATTCATTTAAGATTTCAATGTATGAGAGCGGTGGCGGCAGCGAAGTTCCCCTTAAATAAACCGCTTGAAGATAAAGAGCAAATTATGCGCGTAATTAGCGGCGTCACAACACTCGCCAAAGAAAAAGGAATCACTAATTTAGAGGCCGTCGCACAAGCGTTTCAACACAATATTATGTTGTCTACAATGATTCAGGCTCCCTATTACGATCTTATTTGGAGAAAATCCCACCTTGGTACGCGTGATATTCAAAAGTTAATCAATCATGCATATACTCAGCTTCAATATTTAGTCCTTTCGCTTAATTTGCCTATTCACTGTCCTCCCGAAAAATCAGACTACGCCCCCGAGGAAGTTCTTGCTTTGGCTCGTGATATCATCCAGTTTGCAAGTAAAACAATCATTGAAATATTGGCGAACCCGACACGTCAAGAATTACATGCGGTTTCCCAAGTCGAATTTTCCGCGGTTATCCAAGAAATGTTGGCGAACCATATGACTCCAACTATATTATCTCGTAGCAAAGAAGCCATAAACCTATTAGGACATCAGATGGTGGAGTGCTCTCCAAGGCTTGAGGGCAATCTTAAAGCTACGTTGTAGAGATAAAACATGACAAAAGAACTAACAAAACCAAGCTGGTATGACGATGAATTTTATAACAAAAACAGAACGCCTGAAGAGTGGTTATATGAACTATGGAAAAGGGTTCAATTTAATCAAGATGAAATTGGTCTTCCATATTCAATGCGATCACTCTCAATAAAGGAACAAGAAAAACATTTTATTGAGTTTATATTTGATCCGCAAATTGAAAGAATTCTAAACTTATTACAACCTACCCCACCGCAACCCATTAGATACCCCTCCGTGAGCGATATATTCATAATGTATCAGCTGCTCACAAACACTGATTGGTACAAAAACAACCCAAGTCGTGATGCGTTTGAAAGCGCTATATCTACAATCACTAAAAAAGGTACTTTATCGAAGGAACATCAAGTGGCTTTTCTTGAAATGTACAAAACGCCATGGTGTGTATTCTATGAAAATCATCAACAGGATAATTGGTGTCCCCAAAAAGAAATGGAGTACTTAAGCGGTATACCACTCTCAATTGACCCTGGGTATGCAAAAGAAGATACCATTACCATTTTAAAAGAGAAGCTCAATGCATGGGTGGGTAAGGTTCAAGGCATCCAATTCCAATTTGCTCGTTGGCAAGAAAGGAAAATATTAGCAGTATTTGATTTAAGAGCTTGGTTTAAAATACAAGGAATAAAATTCACGAATATAGGCATTCATAAGCTTATATGGCCTGACGGTCGTGTTTCTAACGCTACGGGCGATTTTGTCTATTCTGATGACGATATTGCTTACAGCATTGATTTGGCAGAACGAGTAATTGATAAAAGCACAATTAGCTCACTTATAACTATGTGTGAAGCTAGAAAGTTTAAAAATGCAACGCCCGCCACCTAATTGGTCACTTATCTTTCGGAATGAAATCTTGCAGTTTTGATCCCGAGAATGATCTATTATTTTTTTTTAAAATTGCCATATGTATCAACCTAACCAAAGGAAATACCATGGCAGTAATTAATTTAATTGATTTTAATCGTATAGAGAACTCTCTAACAAAAGCTTGTGCGCAATATAGATGGGGATCGAAATATTACTTTCCTTGTTGCCCCAAAGAAATAGAAGAACTTCCTCTTGAAGCTTACTTTCAAAATCTTAAAATCGGAAATGTATTCGCATTTAATGATGACTCTCCAAAATTAACAATACTTGAATTTGTGAAAATTAAGGGCAACGAGGCAATTTTGGTAATGTGCGAAAGAGAAGGGCTAATGAGCGAAAGAGCCGGCTTTCAACCGTGGCTCATTGCTGAAATTACGTTCGAGAATGGATTTTTTATTCATTCAAACCTCGAGTCACATTTTGAGAAAGACGATGCTGACAAAGAATTTTGTATCCAGCAAGGACTTGAATGGCTCGGCAGCGGTACATTTGACGATTTTTTTTGAGGAAGAATTCAGCGTAGATTACCGAATCATGTCTTGCCAAGCCTCAACAATCATTACCATTGCCAATGTATCCAGCTCACAGTACTTGAGCAACGCCTTCCGTAACTCTTGACGTTCAAAGTCACTCATATGGGTGAACTGCAATTTTGCATAAGCAATAGTGGCAGCACCACCTTCCTTGAGGTATTCATCTTCGAATAGTAACTCAACTTCTTCATCTGGCGCGTCTTTATTGATAGGGTCTAATAGCGAATAAGGGTCTTTAATAAAGCCGTTTTCAGACACTATCCAGCGCTGATTAACAAAATTTTTGCTGATGATGCCTTCTACGCAGCCATAAATTGGTTGGCTATATTTTTTCTGAAGGTAATGCGAACGCGTAAGAATAGCGGGCAGCACTTTCTTTATTGAATTAGACCCGTTGGTCAGTGGATCATAATAAAATCGTTTCACTAGCTCCCATAAATCAACCATGCACCTATTACCTGTCCATTTTTCCCGGCTATTCGATGGTGCCTTTGTAATTGATTTGATAAACGCTTCCAAACTATCCAAATCCGCAGGGGGCTCCGTTAAATCGAATAATTGTCGCGATATCATGTTTAGATAAGTATTCTCATGAGGACTATAGCGAAAAATAGTGCCAGCATCTTTCTCTAGCTCAGATTTTAGAGCGCGCACAAAATCGGTCGATGGATCAATGCCAGGATCGGTGTTCAAATATTCGCCAACGTGCCTGACTTGACCGTTTTCATCCATGATGTGATGAGAAAATTGAAAAGCCACACCTTGATATGGATGAGCCCCTTTTTTGAAAGGAATCGGCAACATCGCCGTTTCAAAATCAATAAAATGCAGTGGATAAACCCAAGACCGCATTTCATCACGTAATCCCTGCTCATCAATCCAAATCGTATTGTCACTATTTTTAACTTTTTCAATCTGAAGCCATTGACGTTGTGTCATTGATAATCCTGGCTTTTCATCTTCCTTGATAGTCAAATCGGCCTCATCAAAATCACGCAGCTTTATTAAACCTTTTTGTAGGCATAGATCCTTATCGCGAAAATTCCACAAATCCAAAACGGTGGGGTCAAGAAAATCATTGTCATGATAACCAAGTGCCTCGCGCCAACATTCTTTAAATCCTGATAACATGCCATTTGATTCATCATGCAGTAATGTTTTAAATTGACATTCAGCACATGCTTTTTTAGGAATTGGCGGCGATTTTAATCCAATCAAATATTGCTGACTGAATTCGTGAAATTTATCGATAAAACTACATCCTGTCGCATCACGTTCAGACCATATTTTATTCGTTAAATGATCAACATTAATGAATAGTGTCTTTTTTGCAGTGCGCATACGAGAAAGTGCTCAAATGTGCCACTGGGCTTGATGCGCATTGCAAAAAAGACTCATTGGACTAAATCGCCTCACTGAACTCGATGCGGGGCTATGGGCTTTGTTTTTGGGGTGGTGT
>CAXNER010000189.1:0-3783 GCA_964201315.1 Legionellaceae bacterium | reverse complement strand
AGGTCTTGCATCTACGGGCTACGTTTTTAATAAGTGATTAATGTATGTAATTTGGGCCAGACTTTCGTCTGACCCAAGAACTTAAATAATTAGCCAATGGTATAAATTACTTTACCTGGTAGGCGAATATTTGTGACAGGGTAGACGTTAGGAATGTTTTTGTCGCTATGTTCACAAACAAGCAATTGATTGGTTAGATCAAATTCAACATGAATTGTTTTTGATGGTAAACTGATTGTCTTAAAAATCAATTCCCCGCTCATCGGTGTAGCTTCATTGCTTCCACTCACTGTGAAAACTTTTTGTGATTTGCTATCAATCTCTAGCATCCCAGGCTTAATCTCAGCACCTTTTAATTTAACAGTCGTCGATAATAGCTTTTCTTGTAAGTTATTCTTAATTGTAATTTCAAAACCATTGCAGGGCGCAGCAGCGTGTGCAATACCAGAGGCTAAAAGAGAGACCATGCATGCTAATTGAATTTTTTTCATAACTTTCCTTTTTCATATGTTTACTAATAGCTCCAAGTATTTGGATGAAAATAAAACATATGTGTCTTCAACGTAAAGGAGATCCGTGCGTATGTCAAAAAAAGTGATGAATTGTTTTTTTTAATGACAGTAATGGTTTGCTCATACAGCGTGGTCTACTTGGTTGTATCTCCGAGCATAACCCTGTAGTCTGCTTATAAGTTTTACTGTCCGCTTAAAATAGAAATAGTGAGTATGATGATGTTTATTAAATACACGATTTTAACAGCAGCGTTACTTTCAGTCGTCGCGTGTTCACAAACGCCCTCGATCGGGGATAAAATGGTTGCCCAATCTGAATCTACAAAACAGTTGGGCGAGCAGTGGAGTGATGGTGAGAAATCTGTTTCAGACGCGAAGAAATTAACCAAAAATGGCGGAAAATTAGTTAAAAAAGGCCATAAAAATATTTATAATGGAAAGAAGATGGTTTCCAAGGGAGAGCGGCAGGTGGCTAAGGGTGATTCATTAATCAAAAAAGCAATACATAAAAACAAAGATGGACAAGCCCTTCAGCTAAAAAGTGAAGCGCAATTTAAAGAAAACTTTCCTCAAAAATAAAAGCATCTGTAATAGCCCGGACCCTGAGCTACTAGAAATTAGTGGCAACGGGTTAGTGTGACAGAATATGACCTTTAAATACCTCAGGAAGATATGGATTTGCGTAACGTTGTTTTTTTATTTATATTTCTAGTTTGCTTATCACCAAGTTCATTTTCAGCAACTCGAAACCTCAAATCTCCAACATCTATTTCAACGAGCAGCTTGCAGAATTTTTCTAAAAATTCCAACGCTGTTAAAAAAATAATTACACTCTCCTTAAAACTGGCTAATAGAAATTTAAGGTATCTTTATGGATCTGCCGATCCTAAAAGGGGTGGAATGGATTGCTCTGGAACAATCAACTACCTTTTAACCTCTTATGGTATTAAAGGCGTTCCACGATCCTCTGATTCGTTATACAAATGGGTTGGGAAGAAAGGCCATTTCCATGCTGTTCACAGTAATAAAATGTCTTCATTCGGATTTTATCGGCTAAAACCCGGGGATTTACTCTTTTGGAGTGGTACTTATAAGACTAGTCGTAAACTAGCCTCATCGCATGTCATGCTTTATTTAGGTAAAGACAAAAATGGAAAGCGGTTAATGGTTGGTGCTAGTAATGGTCGAACTTACCTAGGACGAAAAATTTATGGAGTAAGCGTATTTGATTTTGTTTTGCCAGGGGGTAGGAGTAGTAGCAAATTTCTAGGATATAGTTGCATACCTCAAGTAAATTGTTAGGACAGTAGGGCTTGTTGACAATTGCTCTATAATCCCTATGTACCGCTGTCTTATTATTACCCACAAGGTTTAATTTGAAGTTTCTAGTTAATAGAGGCATGAATCATCGCTTGTGTCGTACGTGTCGAAGGAGTAGTCTTCGTTCGTGGTCCAACCATCATAAACGGAAGATAAGCATGACGCAGGGGTTCTCACTGACCGAAGTGCTGGTATCGTTATTATTAATCACCAGTACCTCTTTAGCATTATTAAAACAGATTTTGCACGTTCATCAATTATTTAATCAGACACATACTCGCGCTGTTGCGCTATTACAATTAGACAATACATTTGAACACGCACTGCCTAGCCAGTGTTTTTCTATGCAATCTGCGATTAGATAATATGGATAAACAACAAGGGATTGGGTTATCCGAATTATTGCTGGCACTTTTTTTGGCAAGTTTAATGATGACAGCGTTGATGCGCCAATACTTAAGCATGAAGCAACACTACCATCATATTCAAACAGAATTAGAAGAAAGCATTGAGCTTACGTTGGTCACAGAGCTTCTCAGAGATAGTATTCGAAAAGCTGGATTTACGCCCTGTTTGGGCATTGAGAAGTTGACGACCGTTGATAATCGAAATGATACAAAGGCTCTTATCGCCATTGAAACCGGAGTAGAAAAGCAGTCTTTGTTGCATATTAATCGCATGAGCGAACATTTCGACACGGTGTTGCAACCCATCAGCCCTACTGAATTATTAATCACCGATCGTGAGCCCCTGAATCGTTATCAGTCACTCTTAATTGCAGATTGTTACCATGCCGAAGTGCAAACCATTAGCCATGTAAGGCATACGGCAGAAGGTCGGGTGGTAGCACTCTCTAAACCTTTGGTATTTGTCTATCAGCCGCCAATTTATACAGGAAAATGGTTGGAGGAGACTTATTCTATTTTGCATCATCAGAGCAATGGGTCGTTATTTTATCGACTCCAGCATAATGAAGAGCTAACGCCTGCGATTCATGCGTTGTCTGCACATTTGAATAAGCGTGAAAATCAAACGTTATTGACAATTATCCTAGGTTTAGAGAAGGGGCGTGTACTTAGATTAGAAACCATGGTGCGTGTGCCTTGAAACAACGACAACTTGGGGTTGTGTTGCTCACGACCATTATGATGATAGTTATAATGACTTTGTTGGTTTTATCGCTCCTGCAAGGTGTTTTTTTGTATATTAAATTAAATAATCAGGTCGTTAAAAATCATAAGAACTTTTATCAGCTGGAAGCAATGGCTTATAAGTTAGCCATGAAAAAGGATGGCTTGGCGTCTAGCGATTGTATAATGACCGAAACAAACCCCAATCAAATTGTAGACTTGTTGTTAGCTAAGCAGGGATGTACGTTAACCGACAACAACCAAAACTATCATTATTTGATAGATGATTTAGGCCTCTACCCCTGTTTGCAAGTTCAGGAAGATAAAACGATATACAGTAGTCATCATTGGCTTATTAGTGTTGCAACATTCCTCCCTCACCAGGCAATACTTCAGTTACGCATCGCAAAACCGGATAGAGCAATCACTTGTGAACGTCCAGAGGTGCATATTATAAACAGTGGTGTTATTAGTTGGCGTTATTTGTAAGGGCCTTTGAATAAAAAATTATTGCTGATTGAATGGTATATTTATGCCTTTAATTAAGTCAATGTAATGAATATATCATCATCATGTACTATGCTATTGATTAATAGCACATGGGTTAATGTTAATCATGCCAAATCATTTGAAAAGAATTTTTACCCCTGATGGAGAAATGGATCTCTCGTTGTTTGCCCATATTTTCAATGATGCTTTTCTTGCCGGAACATTTGAGCTGGAAGGCAATAAATTTCTGCGCACCATCACGTATCTAGACAAGTACTTGCAGACACTTCCTGAGGGTGCAATCAGTGAGGATGTTAAAACGTTTCAGAACA
>CAXNER010000188.1:0-3798 GCA_964201315.1 Legionellaceae bacterium | reverse complement strand
TATCTTTTCTACTACAAATAAATCTAATGTCAAAACCATCTGGGGTCTGTCAGGATTACAGCAGCTTACCTCTAACACCACACATCCGATTATAGCCATCGGCGGAATCAACGAAGACAATGCAGAAGACGTTCTATTGTCTGGTGCAGATGGAATTGCTGTTATTGAAGCATTGCATAAGGCAAAAGACCCGGTTTACACCACATTGAACTTACGTCATATAATCGATAACAAGGGCGCGACATGTTAGCTAAGCTAGACCATTCAATTATAAAATTGCGCCAAATGAAACCGTTGGTATTATGCCTGACCAATCATGTCACCATGGATTTTATGGCCAATTGTTTATTAAGTTGTGGGGCCGCTCCTATCATGACCCAAGACGTAGCCGAACTAGACGAATTGGTGCAAATAAGCCACGTGGTTACTATCAATATAGGCACACTCGATGCAGCATTTATAGAGCGCGCAACCATGGCGTTGCAACTAGCAAAAACCTATAACAAATCAGTTGTTTTTGATCCAGTCGGTGCCGGGGCCTCGTCTATTCGTACCGCGTCTTCGCGAACCCTCATGAAAGGCGCTGCTATCATTAGAGGAAATGCCAGTGAAATCATGGCACTTGTAGAGAATACCCATAAAAGCTTGGGCGTAGAATCAATCCATACTGTAAGTGATGCAGCTGATAGCGCCAGAATACTTGCCAGGAATTACCACTGTAGTGTGGTCGTTAGTGGTGCCCGAGATTTTATAACGGATGGAATAGAAGACGCCTACCTTGCCTATGGCTCACCATTAATGCCGCTCGTAACGGGGATGGGGTGTGCATTAACCGCTATTATAGCGGCATTCAAAGCAGTCATTCCAAACCCCTATGAAGCTGCGCACTTGGCATCAGCCTATTTTAGTTTGTGTGGTAGTTTAGCTGGGCAAAAAACAGATGCACCGGGTTCATTTCGTACTTTGTTTATCGATGAACTATACAAGGCAGATTTTATAGCAATGGGTGGAGTTAACCATGCACCATAAATGTTTATCAATTGCCGGCTTTGATGGTTCAGGTGGTGCCGGACTTCAGGCAGATCTTAAAACTTTTTCAGCCTTAGGCTGTTATGGCATGACCGTACTCACGGCATTGCCAGTACAAAATACGATGGGTGTTATGAGTTGCTACGAAATTCCCTTGAGCGCTATCTTGGCTCAGTTGGAAGCGATATTTGATGATATTGTCCCTGACAGTATTAAAATTGGCATGCTATTTAAACACGACATCGTTGAACTTGTAGCTGATTTTTTAAGCGTGCGCGCGGTAAATATTCCTATTGTTCTTGATCCGGTGATGGTCGCTAAAAGTGGGGATTATTTATTATTGCCTGACGCCGTGAGCACCCTTAAACATCGACTCATTCCCATGGCAACCATCATCACACCGAATATACCCGAGGCCCAAGCACTGACGGAGCCCTCAGAAGACATGCACCTACTTGCAAGCAAGCTACTTAACCTTGGGGCAAACGCCATTTTATTAAAAGGTGGGCATCAAAAGGGAGAGTATTCTAATGATCTGTTTATGAATCAACAAGGACAAGAAATTTGGCTACAGAGCCCTCGCATCGATAGCAAAAACACACATGGTACGGGCTGCACATTATCTGCCGCTATCGCCGCCTACCTAGCTCAAGGTATTCCACTTGAAAAAGCCTGTGCCTATGCCAAGGTTTATTTAACGAATGCCCTAAGGGCGGCCCAACATTGCTCCGTTGGTCACGGCCATGGACCTGTCCATCACTTCTTCGATCTATGGCCAAAACTATAAGCTCTGTTGACATTTTGCTAACTTAGGGCAAAATAGTATGATTTTTAAGCAGAAAAACGCGGGACGTTTTAACCAAGAGAGTCGCCATGTTAACAGTCCCTAATGAAAACTATAAATGGCATATTGCAGGCATTGGCGCCATGGGAAGCTTATTGGCTGGGCGTTTTTGCTCGGCAAAATTCGCCGTTAACTTAGTATTAAAAAACACTCAACAATTAGCCATCTATCAACAGAGCCCATTGACGCTCATTGATGATCAATCCATATCAACCTACCACCCAGACGCCATCGATATAGAGCACCTTAACAATGAACCCATTCATTATTTGCTCTGCTGTGTTAAAGCCTATGATGTAACAACACTATTACTACGCTTAAAACACCGTTTAAATGAAAATAGCATCATTATTTTAATGCACAATGGCCTGGGTGTTTTGGATGAAATTAAACAACAACGTCCTGAATTACGTATTATTTCAGGGGTAAATACATTAGGCGCCTACCTTGAAAAACCCTTTACAGTCAGATCGTTTCTTAACGGTAAATTGTATTTAGGCAGTGCTGCCGGGCAATTCACACCTGCTGAAATTAATACCGTTTGCAACGCGTTTAAAGAGGCTCAACTTCCTTATCAGTGGGAAGAAAATATCCACGCCTTCATCTGGGAAAAGTTTGCCCAAAATTGTTGCATCAATCTATTCACTGCATTGTACACCTGCAAAAATGGCGATTTACTCCTACAGATCAAATTATTAAAAAAAATGGCCGGTGAAGTTAGCCAAGTCTTAAATGCACATGGCATAGCGATGTCAGAAACCGAGTTATTTCAAAAGGTCATCCAACTCATTCAGATAACTGCAAATAACTATTCATCCATGTACAAAGATGTGCAAAATAATAAGCCAACCGAATTGGCTTACCTGAATCAGCAGCTCATTGCTCTTGCACAACAAAAAGCTGTCGATATACCTTTTAATGTTGAGTTATTAAAACAATTTAGTACTAAATTTCCCCACCAACGCATGCATACACGTCTAAGCCCTATAGATTAAGCCTCTGATCCTACTATTCCAATATAAATAGCAACAGCATCCGAGCCCTGATACGCTTCAAAATCTGTATTATAATTCCGCTTATAATCAGACTGTTGTGCAAAGTAATCCCAGACCCTTTGCCACGCATCGACCACCGCTTGGGGCATGCCCCCCTTGCCTTCAAAAACCAGGTATTCACCAGCTGTTACACTAACCATACTGAAAGCTGGTACAACCAATGGGGGATTTACTATCACACCCGCCGTAACGGTATAAAATCCAGTCTCATCAGAATCATAATCGGAGTAAACACCAAAAACGGGAGAATTTAATTGTTTGTTAGGAATTTTCTCAACCATTCCTTCTGATGAAAACCGCCGCCATAAATCCGACAATTTAGCTTTTTCTGGATTAAACTCATCCCGGTTGATAGTACGAACATTTAGGCCAGATACCGTAAAAGAATCCATGCGCACCAATTTTGGTTCTATATAATTCATAAAGTTCATCCCTATTTTATACAGCGACACGCACATACACTCTTAAACGATGGCCATCAGGATCAAGTGCCACAAACGTAAGACCAAAATCCATTTCAGTTGGTAATTGAAGGAAAGTTAGGCCACGATTTTTCCAGTTGTCATAGAGGGCATGAACTGCATCAGCACTTGGAGCAGAAATCACAAGCTCTGCTGTTCCAGCGCTCCCAACAAGCGCCTGAGGTTCTACTGTATCCCTAGACCACAACCCGAATTTCAAACCAGACTCAAACACAAATAAAACAAACGTGGGCGCTGTTTCCACTGGCTGTATATTTAACAACTCACTGTAAAAACCCGCACTGGTGAGGGGATTATCAACATAAAAAATGACAAAATCAGGATGATGCATAATGATTCTCCGAAATATTAATTTAACTGGATTTATTTTCTAACCTAGCGTGCGCGG
>CAXNER010000187.1:0-3802 GCA_964201315.1 Legionellaceae bacterium | reverse complement strand
TTTCGTTGGTTTGAAAAATACATTGGCAATCTCGGTTTTTTGTAAGCCCCGTATCTGTGAATAAAATTAGTGACTCGCAACCGCATTTCATGGTGGCTGCAGGGGCAATAGCTGGAATATTTTGCTGAGAAAGTAGAAATATCAACACCCGCTAGTATATTCTAACTGCACTTTAGTCCCAAGGAGTGAGTTATGAAAAAAATAGCAGGAATGCTTTTCGTTATGGGGTTGAGTCCACTTAGTTATGGTGTGGATTTTCCACAAGAACTAGTGCTTGATACCGTTGTGTTTCAAATGGCGGCTAAACAGTGGGTTAGTACGCAAACAGCGTTACTGTCTGTTACCATCAATGCCACACTCAGTAATGCTGACTTGGTCAAGGCCCGTGCCGATATCATGACGAAATTGGTGAAAATTGCGGGCGGGGAATGGCATTTAACCCAGTTTGATCGTTCACAGGATAGCTCTGGCCTTGAAAAACTATATGTACAGGCACAGGCACGCGTGGCTCAAGGGAGTTTGACGAACATTTATCAAAATGCTAAATCAGTGAGCAAGCCAGGTGCTACCTATGAAATAGGGTCCGTTGAATTCAAACCCAGCCTTGATGAGGTTCAACAAGTCCGGACGCAACTGCGTGAAAAACTATACCAGCAAGTGTTGGATGAACTGACAAGAATGAATAAAATTTATACAAATCAGACCTATAGTGTATCTAACCTTGTTTTTGCCGAGGGGGATGGCGTGCAACCCTTGCCACAACAAAAAGGGTATCAAACGCCTGCGATGATGAACGCCATGGTAATGCCCGCAGGAGGTACTATGGCTGTTAGTAATGAGTTAACAATGACAGCCACGGTGCAGGCTGCTTCAAATCGTCAACAGAAGGCTAATTAATTTACTATGCAACGAATAATAGGTCATCGTGGCGCTTCAGCATATGCGCCTGAAAATACATTGGCAGCTTTTACTAAGGCCAAGGATTTGGGGTGTGATTTCATTGAGTTTGATGTCATGTTGAGTGTAGATGGTGAGGCATTTGTTTTTCATGATGATAACCTAAAACGAACAACGAATGGGCGCGGTGAAGTTGGATTAGTGACGGCTAGCTATTTGCGATCACTAGATGCCGGGGGATGGTATGCGAAGCAATTTCGCGATGAAAAAATTCCTTCATTGCAGGAAACTTTAGAGTGGTTAGTCGCTTTTGGTGTACAAGCCAATATTGAAATCAAACCTTATCCAGGAACGACTGAGCAAACGTCCATTGCTGTATTAACCCATATAAATCGATATTGGCCACAAGACAAAAAACCGCCATTATTGTCTAGCTTTGATCACGATGCTTTGGCCTTGTGTCATACCATTGCACCTGAAATCCCCTTGGGGTTGTTAATGGATAAATGGGAAAAAAATTGGCTCCAAAAAGCCACTGATTTAGCGTGTTTTTCAGTGCACTTAAGTCGTCGCATAGCCACAGCCAAGCGGGTGTTAGAGATTAAGCAGCAGGGGTATGCGGTGTATGTTTATACAGTTAACCGTAAACGTTTAGCAACGAAACTATTTGATTGGGGGGTAGATGCTGTGTTTAGCGATTACCCTGATTTGTTAACATGAGGCGAATTATTTTTATTCTAATTTGCTTGTTTATTGGTTTGCCCTTGCAAGCAAAACCAGTAGAAATTGTATTTTGGCATTCTATGGCAGGTCATTTAGGCTCTGAATTAAGGGTATTAATCAATGGGTTTAATCAGAGCCAAAGCGATGTTTCAATAAAGCCAATTTATAAGGGTGATTATATTGAGTCGTTAACCAGTTTTGCTGCCGCATTTCGCGCACATCAACCCCCTGGTTTGATACAAGTGTTTGAAGTGGGAACGGCGATAATGCTTATGCCCAAAGGCATTATTAAACCCGTTGATGAGCTTATGAAGGAGCAGGGGTTGGCGTTGCCAGATGCTGATTTTTTTCCGGCGGTGCGTGCTTATTATAGTGAGCAGGGTAACTTGGTGGCCATGCCTTTTAATACATCGGTTCCTGCAATGTTTTATAATGCAGAAGCACTTGCAGAGGTTGGTTATCTGGCTGGGGCGTTTCCAAAAACATGGGATGAGCTCGAAATTTTGGCGGCGAAACTTAAACAGGCAGGGTTTGCATGTGTCTATACAAGTGCTTATCCCGCATGGGTCATGGTAGAGTCGTTTTCTGCTATTCATGGGCTCCCTATGACAGATCCTATTACCAAAAAAGCTATTTATAATAATAGACACATCATTCACCATCTGACGCGCTTACGGCGTTGGCAGCATTTACATTATTTTGAATATGGTGGGCGCTCAGATGATGCAACGAGTTTATTTACCAGCGGTCGCTGTCCTTTATTGAGTCAGTCCTCTGGTGGATACAATGGATTATCTGAGTTGGTGCCCTTTCCCGTGGGGATGGCCGCTATTCCTTTAGATACTCATGCGAGCACAAAACGATTTAACAATGTTGCTGGAGGGGCCGCGCTCTGGGCTGTCGCAGGACAGACGCCAATGGCGTATCGAGGTATTGCTCGTTTTTATGCTTATTTAGCAGAGCCTCTTGTGCAAGAACGATGGTATCAAAATACAGGTTATTTACCCTTGGGCGTAGAGGGCATCTACAAGCACCTTGGCGACAAAAATAAACATCCATCACTTATGCTCGCAAAATCTGAATTCGAAGGTAACGCGGTTTTTACAAAATTTGTGCGTCAAGGGGCACAAAACCAAATTCGGGCTATAAATGACGAGGCGTTAGAAACTATATTTGCGGGCATTAATAGCCCAAAACAGGCGATGGATGACGCTGTGGCACGTGCAAACCACGCGCAAGCACGATTTACACGCAATACATCGGATTAAATTAATGTATAGGTTATTGGAGAGAATGATGTTATTTCGTCAATTATTTGATAGTGAGTCATCAACGTACACATACTTGGTAGCAGAGGATCATGGAAGAAGTGCTGTAATTATTGATGCGGTTAAAAAAAATATTCATCAATACGCCAAGCTTATCGAACAACTTAATTTAACGCTTGTTGCCGTGATTGACACCCATCTTCATGCTGATCACATTACGGGAATGGGAGAGTTATGTAAAACATTTGGTTGTCAGTCTGTAATGGGGGAGCAGAGTTTAGCCAGAGGTGTGTCGATAAGCGTTCGTGATAATGATCAGTTGGAGTTTGGGGGTTTAAAATTTACAGCGCTTTATACACCGGGGCATACGAATGACTCTTATTGCTATTTAATGGATGACAGGGTTTTTACTGGCGATACGCTTTTTATTCGCGGAACAGGCCGTACTGATTTTCAAGGTGGGAGCCCTAGTCAACAGTATGATAGCTTGTTTAATCGTTTGTTATCTTTGCCAAAAAGTACGTTTGTGTACCCTGGCCATGATTACAATGGCATGACAGTGAGTACCATTGGTGAAGAAATTAAGTTTAATCCAAGATTTTCGGGCCGGTCTCGGGAGGAGTATATTGCCCTCATGAATAATTTGAACTTACCCCTCCCTAAGATGATGGACATAGCAGTGCCTGCTAATAAAAATTGTGGATTAGAGATCCTCTCTTAATTAATCCAGGGCAAAAGCGTGAGTGGGCTTAAAAAAACAATAGGGTGTTTTAACGTTTCACCTGACCACCTTGTCTACGTCCTGCGGCCTTATCATTACCGACAAATCTGTTAGATAGGGTTAATTTGAAGTTTCTAGTTAATAGAGGCATCTATGATCGCTTGTGCGTCAGGGTCCTGTCACGGTAGTGCTT
>CAXNER010000186.1:0-3805 GCA_964201315.1 Legionellaceae bacterium | reverse complement strand
TATTTCATCATCTAATTTATCAATACTGATTTGAAAATGACCTGGCATCGATGAAATGGGGTTTTTTATGCCAGAGCCGTATTTAATAAAAATCGGTAAAACTAATTTACTGGGATTTAAGTCTTTTTCCTTTACCAAGGCTCTAATTTTTACGCTTCCTCTTAATCGTCTGAGTCGTGTGTGAGGAAAAAGCCCCGTTTCGTACATTTAAATCTCCTGATTCATTGGTAAAAAATACTTACTTGTGTGATTGCGACTTGTTGTAGGTATGATCTTGACACGGAATAAGCGACCATTTTGATTTCAAACGCTTCCGGCGTTTTATAGCCGATCGTCGAATGAAGTCGTTTTCGATTGTAGTATATTTCAATATATTCGAACACATGATTTTTGGTAAGGGCTCTTGTTGATGATTTTTCCCCATGAATTGGCTCAACTTTGAAACTATGATTCCAGCTTTCCATGGCTGCATTGTCAAAACAATGACCGCGATTACTCATGCTGCAGGTGAGTCCATGAATAGTAAAAAGTTTTTGGTAATCGTGATAGAAATATTGACTACCCCGAAATAAGCCCACGTGGTGGTTTACGACGCCATAATGCCATTTGTAAGGCGTCGATAACTAGCTTTGAAGTCATATGCTTTGATATAGACCAGCCAACGACTATACATCCATCACAACCGCAAGGTAGAGCCAGCTTTCATCGGTCCACACATATATGCGCATATGAATTTGAAATGGTCGATTCACCAATTTAAGACTAATTACTTCTCGCAGGGTGGTTCCAGGGATCCACTAGCCATTAATGCCTCTTGTGCGCTTATTTTTTTCAGAAATGCTGGGCTGTGTTTGAAAAAAGCACAGGGATGTAAATCAGCTAATTTTGGTGTTTGTACCACAAATCGAGGGGAGGGTGTTTTTTTTAATTCAAGTGGCTTGGGTGACATGCTTTCAAAAATCGTATTTTTTTCAACAGCCATTACTAATTGAGCTAGGTATTCGTTATTTTCTGTCTCCATTCGATAATATGCGAGCCGTGACTGAAAAAAAGAGTGAAGATTGGCCTCGGAGCAATTTAAAAGCAAGGGGTTTTTCATTTTGAACCATATGCTCATGACTTCAATTTCAAATATATAAGCATTCGCTTCTGAATTGGGTATATTAGCTGCCACATTAAACGCATGCCCTGTTTCATGAACAATAATACCAATGACTTTAATGGGCTCATTGTCTAGAAAGTTCTCTTTTACTGCGATTGTTTTATCCGCAGCCCAGTTTTTATGAAATTTTCCTAACAAACTGTAAGTGCGATGGTTAATGAATATTGCTGGATTACTTCCAACACCCAGAAAATCACTTGGTGGTGCTAAAAAAACCACCTCTAGCTCTTGGATAGTTGCTTTGCACCCATTTCCAAGTCCATGTTCTCCAGCAACCCGACACTCATCTACTAATTTTTGAATATCCATTTTAGTAAGCATCATGATTCTCCCTTGCCTTTAAACAGCCAACTTTAAAAACAACCCTTTAATTTGACCAACAAATTAAAATTTAGACAGCTTTTTGATTTTAGTCAATTTTTGAGAGCAGAAGTGTCTTAAAAAAGGGATAGGGAGAGTTGAATGAAGATGCTTAATATGGCGTTTGTTTTTTTAGGGTGAGTGTTAACCACGATCCTTTTTTTGAATAGACAATTATTATTAATAACCAAAGAATCGCATAACTACACGCATACAGTAAAGATGCATTTTGTAACGATGCCCATCCAAACAAATGTTCAGTGATATATAAGCGTAAATTTCCAGAAGAGCCATCTGCAAGGGGCATTGGAATAGTCGCTTGAATTTTTAAAAATAGAACATGTAGAAAGAACGCAAGCATAGCATTCATTCCAAACACTTCAAGAGGCTTTGACCACTTAACAAGCTTTTTCATCTCTATTAGCCAATAGCATAAAGCTAACACAAGCAATGCTAAACCGCCGGCCCATGCCACATAAGAACTTGTCCACAATGACTTATTAATGGGAAACCATTGTCCCCAGAGTTCTCCCATTATCATTGCAAAAATACCCACAATAACCATTCCGGCTGCCTTTTGCAGATAGCTGTAAGTTGAAAGCAACCAGGCACCGGTCAAGCATCCAATAAGTGCAGTTGCAATAGCTGGTATTGTGCTTAATAAGCCCTCTGGATCAAATGTTTTACCATACAAATGGTGCGATGAGAAAATAGCTCTATCGACATATGCTGCAAAATTACCCTCAGGGGTTAATTGATGAAGACCATAACCTGGAACAGGCATGTAGGTCATGATGAGCCAATAGCCAATCATCAAACCCATCGTAATCAGTGCTTGCGTTGAAACGCGAGTCGTTAAAACGAGCATTGCCGCAACAAAATAACAAATAGCAATACGTTGAAGTACCCCGTAGACACGAATGGTTGCAAGATCAAAGTGATGCGGAAAAGCATTGAGAAATAGTCCAATTAAAAAAAGAATTAATGAACGATTTAAAATTTTAATGAATAATTGTTGAAATGGACTATTACGAGCCCGAGCTTTGGTCAGCGTGAAAGCACAAGATACGCCTACAATGAAAATAAAAAAAGGAAAGACAATATCGGCCAGTGTGCAACCATTCCAGGCGGAATGGTCAAGTAGGGAATAGGATGTTTGATTGCCTGGACTATTTACGATGATCATTAACGCTACGGTAATTCCACGAAAGACATCGAGCGACAAAAGTCTATTTTGGACAATACTCGAATCACTTGCCATTAAAAAATCCTGTTTAAAAGTAGCCGTCTTTGCAGCATGCGAGAGCTATTCCGAATAACGACCTAAGTTAGTAAAGATGTATTTTGTCCAACAATATAACACATGGAACATCAATTGGTCAATAATTGCCGGTACATAATTAATTGCCGTAACATAATTGGTTGCTGTCCCATGGAGTTACTCGTTGCCTATATAAGAGTTGCAGTAATAAGTATATCCCTATAAAAGCTGTGTTAGAATACTTTAACCATCACCTACACAGTCCCCTAATGTTGGAAAGCGACCGCTTAATCAGTGTGCAAACAACTGTATCTGAAGAGGTTTTAGATAGAGCCATCCGTCCTTTGAGTCTTGATGAATACATTGGTCAGGACGAAGTTCGCTCACAAATGCGAATTTTTATTGAAGCTGCTATCAAACGTCAAGATGCACTTGACCACGTGCTTATTTTTGGACCACCTGGCCTTGGAAAGACAACGCTCGCAAATATCATCGCTCATGAAATGGGCGTTAATTTACGGCAAACATCTGGGCCTGTTCTTGAGAGAGCGGGTGATATTGCTGCAATTCTTACTAATCTTCAAGAAAATGACGTGTTGTTTATTGATGAAATTCATCGCCTCAGTCCCGTAATTGAAGAAATTTTGTACCCCGCCATGGAAGATTATAAATTAGACATTATGATTGGCGAAGGTCCTGCTGCACGTTCAATAAAATTGGAGCTACCGCCGTTTACCTTAATTGGTGCAACAACGCGCGCAGGGTCATTAACATCCCCGCTGCGTGATCGATTTGGAATCGTACAAAGATTGGAGTTTTATTCTGTGGAAGCATTAATGAGCATCGTGACTCGTTCAGCAAAATTGTTGCAGGTGCCAATGCAGGGTGAGGGAGCAAAAGAAATCGCCATGCGTGCTCGCGGTACACCACGAATAGCTAATCGTCTTCTACGTCGGGTACGTGATTATGCTGAAGTTAAAGGGGATGGCACCATTACCCATGACATTGCTCATCTTGCACTA
>CAXNER010000185.1:0-3813 GCA_964201315.1 Legionellaceae bacterium | reverse complement strand
CAAACAGTAGCTCAATCTCCTCATCTGGTGCGTCTTTATTGATAGGGTCTAATAGCGAATAGGGATCTTTGATAAAGCCATTTTCGGATACTATCCAGCGCTGATTGACAAAATTTTTGCTGATGATGCCTTCTGTGCAACCATAAATTGGTTGGCTATATTTTTTCTGAAGGTAACGCGAACGATTCAAAATAGCAGGTAACACTTTCTTGATTGAATTTGAGCCGTTGGTCAGTGGGTCATAATAAAATCGTTTTACTAACTCCCATAAATCAACCATGCACCTATTGCCTACCCATTTTTCTCGGCTATCCGATGGTGATTTTGTAATCGATTTGATAAACGATTCCAAACCATCCAAATCCGCCGGATACTCAGTTAAATCGGACAGTTGTCGCGATATCATGTTTAAATAAGTATTCTCATGATTGCTGTAGCGAAAAATGGTGCCAGAATCTTTTTCTAATTCAGATTTTAGAGCACGCAAAAAATCAATCGATGGATCAATGCCGGGATCGGTATTCAAATATTCGCCAACGTGGATAACACAACCGTTTTCATCCATGATGTGATGAGAAAATTGAAAGGCAACACCTTGATAAGGGTGTGCCCCTTTTTTAAAAGGAATCGGTAACATTGCTGTTTCAAAGTCAATAAAATGTAGTGGATATACCCAAGACTGCATTTCATCATGCAATCCCCGCGTATCTATCCAAAGTGTATTATCGCTATTTTTAACCTTTTCAATTTGGAGCCATTGACGTTGCCCCATCGATAATCCTGGTTTTCCATCTTCCTTGATGGATAAGTCATCTTCCTCAAAATCACACAGCTTTATTAACCCTTTTTTAAGGTACGGATCCTTGCGAACGCTCCACAAATCTAAGACGGTGGAGTCAAAAAAATCATTGTCATTATAACCAAGCGCTTGGCGCCAACATTCTTTAAATCCTGACAGCAAACCATTTGATTCATCATGCGGTAAAGTTTTGAATTGACAATCAGCACATTCCTTTTTAAGAATTGGTGGAGATTTTAATCCACTAAAATATTGCTGACTGAATTCATTAAATTCATCAAGGAAAGGGCGGCCTGATGTATCACACTCAGACCATATCTTATCCGTTAAATGATCCACACTAAATTCCTTAAGCAGACGAACAGATAAATCATCTGGGGTTAGCGGTTCTAAAATTTTTACGCTTTGCTTGCCGGATTGGTCTTTAATCAATAAAAACTTACGGTTCAATCCATCAGTTGGGCAAATGCTATCCTTATCAACCAACATCAAATAGCTAGAGATATGGTAGTTTGGATACGCATGTTCAAGCACCCATTTTTGAAAAGCAACGTCCGCAATGTAGGGCTTCCATTCTGAGTTAATGGCTCCGTCCCTTTTTTCAATTTTTTTGATTGTTTCCTTATCCATGGATTTGGCTTTGACTTCAATCAACTTCAAATGATCATGGTGTTTGATCAATATATCGGTGCGTACCAAATATTGTTGGTACACAATTTCGGCTTCAAACAAGATAATAGAATCAGACTTGAGCAATCGTTTGGTCACATCAAGCACAGACTCCTTTGAATTAGCTTCAACAAGGATACCTTCTGGATAATAGCAACGAGCAAGCGCTTCAACCTGATAACCGCCTTCAGCCAATGCTTTTAAAAAGGAATCATCTTTCTGTTGATTGGCATATTGTGGTTTGTCTATATAATAGAGTTTTGTGGGACACTCCAAAGCCAGCTTGAATTTTGATTTGGTTAATTTGATAGCCATCTGTTTTTCTGATTAGGTATTGGCATTATCTAAGTGTAGCAAATGATTATCTAAAAATTTACCGCGCCTATCTGCAATTATGCACACAGTGTCGGCACAATTGATCGCGCTATCGGGAAAGCTAAGGAAGAAATGCAAAAATTCATTGAGGAACAAATTCTGAAAGTTGGTTATGAAAAATAATGCGGCCTAGTACTGCCTAGCACAGCAGTGACGAAAACGTGCCGTAGTAGTGTACGTTTGTAGTGTGTTTGTGGCAGTTCTAGGCAGTTTTTAGATGATTTGATGCATCGTAAGACGTTGATTTATAAAGTCTTCTATTACTGAGTATCAGGCTTCGAACCAAGGTGTCGGGGGTTCGAGTCCCTCCGAGCGCACCATACACAGCAAGGCTTCTAGCTTTAATTGTGTCCAAAAAACCAAGTTACTGTGACCAAAACGTGTCTAAACACGTTCTGCGGCCACTCTTAGGTGTTCACTTGAAAGGTGTGCATAACGCAATACCGTTTCATAATTTGACCACCCACCCAATTGTTGCAACTCATGTAACGGTGTACCATTCTGAACATGCCAACTCGCCCAAGTATGGCGTAAGTCATGCCAGCGAAAATCATCGATTCCTGCACGTTTCAACGCTTTTTGCCAAGCATGATTGTTACATCGAGTAACAGGGTTCCCCTGATAAGTAAAAACATAAATCTGGTTTTTACCTATCTGCGCCTTTAAAATGGCGATCGCTTGTTTATTCAAAGGCACTGGTATGGGGCGTTTTGATTTAGATTCATCGGCATGAATAAGCGCATGCTTTTTTGTTAAATCAATCTGTCCCCATTTTAACTGCGTCACATTGGACTCTCGAAGACCCGTGGCCAAGGTAAAAGAGGCCATCTCATTTAAATGAGGCGGCAACTCCTTCAAGAGTCGATTGGCCTCTTGTTTCGTTAACCATCGGATGCGTTTGTTTTCAATTTTCCGCATTCGAATAGGAGGCGTGTTATCAAGCCAACCCCACTCTTTATGAGCGCGGTTCAAAATAGCGCGAACAAGCTCTAATATCCGATTGACCGTGGTTAGAGAAACATTCGACCGTTCTTTCTTTTTTGCAATAGACTCAATTAAATCCCGTGAGCTCAAACTGAAGTGAAGTAATGAAACCCGTGTTCGGAGTTTTGATCTCTCCATTTAACATGAATGCAACGGCAGAGCGTCCTTCTCCCGTTGACGGGAGAAGGTGCCGACAGGCGGATGAGGGTAGATCAAATTTCAATGTATAGGCGCACTTGCTGCAGCCTTTCTTCAAACCGAAAAGAATATCTGTGTTCCAAATCCTCAGCACTCTAAAACCAAAATGCTCTAAATACTCAGTACGTTTGTTGTCATAAGAAACTTAACAAATTATAAAATAATGCTTGACAGCCTTTTTGATGGCTCCTTTTCCATTTTCTCAACCCTAGTTAAAACATCCTTGTAATGCCTCTTAACGATCGCTGGTGATCGCAAAAAGCAAATTATGTTTGTTATGCTGAGCAGCATGGCATTCGTGTCATGTGGTTGAGCCTGAGAGGTCAAAAAAACCCATGTTAAGATAGTGAGATCGATTAACACAGGGCTGTGCCTAGAGTGAATGCTGCAACCATATTGAATTTTCCTGAACGTAGTTTGCTTGATTCGCCGAAACAAGAATTGGTTTTTATGATTCTAACGTTGCGCGCTGAGCTTTTGCACGTTCAGACAGAAAGCACTAACACCATTGCCGAGCTGCAAGAAAAGCTGGCTCTTCGTGATGCAGAACTAGAGAAATTAACCAAGGCAAATATCAACAGCACGGTCAATCAGCCCTCATCGAAACAACCAGAGTTTAATAAGGATACTGGCGTCGATCCGAACAAGAAAAAGAAACGTAAGAAAAAACGAAAAGGTAGAGCCGGTGCAGGTAATCGTACAAAACCAAAGCCTGATGTTGTAAACCAAAATCCACTAACGATTTGTCCTGAGTGCGACACTGATTTGACAACACAGCCCGTGGTTGA
>CAXNER010000184.1:0-3835 GCA_964201315.1 Legionellaceae bacterium | reverse complement strand
ATAAACCATTGTAAATCTCAGTGGGGTTTGTGTTGTTTTATTTTTTTTAATTCGAGTTAACATATAAATTCCATTCGTTACCACCCCGCAATCCAACTGCTTCGAATGTATTTTCTTATCATCAAACTGTAATTTGAAGACCTCGTGATCCTTATTATGAAATAAATTGTTAAAATAATTTTTTCTTTCCCGTGCATTCACCAAAGGATTGTCGCTAAACAAAGGGGTTAACAATGCATCTTGATTATAAAAATCTACAATGGCTTCTGGATGATCGGAGTTGTACGTTTTTTCATACTGTTGTTGTAATTTATGAACGTCATTTAAGGTGCACTGAGCAAAACATACCGCTGATAATCCTGAACAAAAAACAACAACGAAGAAACGCATAGATAGTTTCATTTAAATCCTTCCTTAGATTAGATCTTATTAAAATAAATGGCTTGAGTCATCGTTTCGACGATTCAGGGGAAAAAACGATGAGCAATGACAAATGAATTTATCAAACCCCCGCTTAAAAGTCAACAAATTGATACTATATTGTCAGAGCAATTTAGTAATGTCCCCTTTTAAGGTTTAGGCTTGTTAAGCTTTTAGGCATGGTTCAAATGTAGTGAACACTTTATTTTTCAAAAATAACTACAACCTCTTGATGGGTATGACAGTAGTCATTTTTTTAAAATGTGAAGTGTTCACTAAAAACAGCACCTTTTGAACCATGCTCAAAAATGAATCATGGAAAGATATTTCTGAGAATCTCATTTATTCAGACTCTAGGGACAAACGTATACCAGTTGAACTCAGGTTCATCTTGGCTGTTGATACTTGTCTGGGTCTGGGTCTCGTTTTCATTCTGTACGCCACTTAAAAATGCAGCCAAAGTAATTGCTAACGTATTATTGATAATATGAGCCGCAATTGAAGCTACAAGTCCGTATTGCATTGCTACAGCACCGAATACAATCCCTCCAATAAAGCAGATCGCTGCTTGTCTGTAAGAACCTTTATGTTCGTTTGAAATATGCATTGCGCCAAAAATAATTGATGTGACGAAAATAGAAAGCATTGCGGCAACAGTTAGCCCTATCCCGAAGAGTAACGCTGTAGCTGCTACTGGAGCAAGCCATGAAATCGCTGCTATCAGCAGCGGCTGAAGGGCACCACGAAAGAGGGTCTCTTCTAATATCGGCCCATAAAGTGTCGTAATAATAGTATTATTCAATACATCGATTAAATATCGATCATTTTTATCTCGTGCCAATGGAAAAATAGCCTGCGCCGCAAGTGAAATAAGATTGCCAATCGTACATTGCAATACGCCAATCACCAACCCTATAGCGAAATTGGGTGCGAATAAAATTCCGAGACCCATAACGGCAACTGCGGGGAGTAGACCCAGCCAGGTTTCTGGGGTCCAAAAATTAGGGAAATTCTGGCCTCTATTTCTGAAGATAACTGCAATACCCGTTAAAATGCTTTTTAAACGCAAATTGTCAGGATACAGAGATAATTGAGGCTCTGCATCCAAGCCTATATGATGGCTGCTAAACCTATTCTCTGGGTCCAATGCTGGGCTTTGAAAAAAGAGACTTCTACCTGATTGATAATTATTTTTTTGGGGTGGCATCGTTTATTCCTACATCTTACAAACATTAAAACGAATTTAAATCCCACTAACCGGAACCGGGCGTGTCACATACGCGACAATACGGTCTTCGCCATCCCTGATGGCATTGTATACATCTCGACCAAGAGAATTATAGAATGGCATTTTCGGCATGGTTCAAAAGGTGCTGTTTTTAGTGAACACTTCACATTTTAAAAAAATGACTACTGTCATACCCATCAAGAGGTTGTAGTTATTTTTAAAAAATAAAGTGTTCACTACATTTGAACCATGCCATTTAAGCGATCCTCATGAGCAACAGAGTCAATTGGCTGTTTATGTTTAGGCGTCAAGTTACTTTGACCTTGATTTTTGAGACTGTAATTCCATAATCTCCAAGATATCCGTATTCAAACGACTAAGCTTATCTATTTCTTCAAGCATCTCCTGCTCAATCTTGCGAATATGCTCCCCATCTATTGCTTTTAAATGACTCATAGCGGCTATAACAATCCTTAGTGGCTGGCTTAAATCATTTGAAATGGTTTTTAATAATTCCCTACGCTCATGCTCTGCCTCACCTTTTAACTCTTTTTTACGCTCCATTTCTTGCAAGCGATCTACTTCCAATGCCAAGGCTAATTGGTGGACACAAGACTCTAAAAGACTCATTTGTTCTGGTGTCAATAAATGTTGCGTTTTGGGTTGGATTCTTAATACACCAACACACCCCCTAGATGCGGACAATGGCATATATAGAGCATTGGAAAAAGACAGCGTATCCGTGCCTAAACCTGCTGCTTGCCCCATCTCATAAACCCATTGAGCAATGCCCATCTCCTTTTCGTCTAACCTTATTTTTTCTTCGTCATTGAGCCGAATTTCAAGATGATTGTTTTTGGGAAGCAGTGCGAGAACGTCCCAGTTAAATACATTTTCAATATAACGGGCTCCTAATGCAAGCAACGCATTCACACCCCGGGTGGCGTTCAATTGACGGCTAAGGGTATAAAGCGCCCTGGTTTCATGTTGATTGCGCTGCGACAATTCTCCCTGGCGCCGTATCATAATCGTCAAATGACTAATGACCCCTGTAACCACAAGCATCACTAAAAGCGGAACAACATAGTCTAAATGACCAAAGACCAAACTATGGAAGGGAGGAATAAAAAAATAATCATATGCAAGAATACTGAGAATAGACGCAAAAATAGCAGCCCCCCTAAACCCTTGAAGCGCAACGGTCATCACGCCTAACAGGTAAAAAAGGATAAGATTCTCTGGTGCTAGATGTATACTCATAAAAACATTAAACAACGTCGCAAATATCACAACACCTACCGCAATGCCATAGACTTTCCATGGTAAAGAAGGCGAGAATGAAGGATTGACAGGCGGGGTTTGAATAGCATCATCAGTCATAATATAAACGTCGATTTCTCCGCTATGTCGAACCATTTCATCCGCTAAACTTCTGCGAAACCAACCAAACCAACGCGAACCGATTTTCTTCCTGATCATAATTTGAGTCACATTCTGTTCACGTGCAAAATTCAACACTTCCTGCACAATATCAAATCCAGTTAAGACATGTGTTTCTGCACTCAAAAGCTCAGCTAAGCGTAAATTTTGAATGGCGCTGTTTCGGCTTGACGATGAAGATTGAAGTCGCGGTGTATCAACATAAACGGCCATCCAATCTGAATGTAGACTTTTCGCCATCCGTTTTGCAGCTCGAATCAGTTTACGTGATTCAGGCCTTGACCCCACACAAACCAGTATTTTATCCCGTGTAGCCCAAATTTGTTTAATCCCTTCCCCTTGCCGATACAACAACACATCCGCTCCAACGCGCTCTGCTGTTGCTCGCAATGCAAGCTCACGCAATGCAATAAGATTCCCCATTCGAAAAAAATGCTCTTTGGCTAATTCTGCTTGTTGTGGAATATAGACTTTGCCCTCCTGCAACCGTTTCAATAATTCCTCTGGAGGCAAATCAACCAACTCAATGGTAGCTGCTCGTTCGATGATGGAATCAGGCACCGTTTCTGTTACAGGTGCATGAATGATTTGCATGACGTCGTCTTTTAAGCTTTCAATGTGCTGAACATTGAGCGTGGTATAGACATCAATCCCCCTGTCTAACACTTCGTTGATATCCTGCCACCGCTTGGCATGGTTTAATCCTGGCGCATTGGTGTGAGCCATTTCATCAATGAGAATCAACCC
>CAXNER010000183.1:0-3865 GCA_964201315.1 Legionellaceae bacterium | reverse complement strand
TTCCGATTTCAGCACCTTGGCAGGTCAAAAATTAGCGGAACATCAATGTACTAATGTAGAGTTACTAACCGGCAATGCCTACACTGGATGGATTGATAAGGCGCCTTATGATGTTATGGTATTTACTGGCGCTATTGAGTCTCTAACCGATACTCACCGACTACAACTACTTCCAGGTGGAAAGCTGTTTGCTATCGTCGGCATTGAGCCTGTTATGCAGGGTCAATTACATCTCCTTGATCACAATGGTAACTGGCAAAAAGAGGTAATTTTTGAAACCAATTTACCACCATTAATCGACGATATGAAACCAAATAATTTTGTTTTCTAGGACAAGCCCTTATGATAAAGAAGTTTGGGGATCCCAGTGTATCTAATATAGCGTTTGTATTGAGATCTCTATTAGTGTTGATACTAACCATCGGGCTTACACCGCTAGTGCAAGGAGCGGATCTGATAGATATTTATCAACAAGCATTAGAAAGTGACCCAACTTTTAAAGCCGCCTACAGTACATTCATGGCCAATACGGAGGCCATTCCTCAAGCGCGTTCGGCACTTTTACCTCAATTAACCCTTGGCGCGCAATCAGGCAGGAATGTTTTAAGCGTCAATGCGGGCGGTGCTGTTGGCATTAATAGTCAACAAACATACAATGCCGATCAATGGACTATTCGTGCATCACAAGCTATTTTTAATTACCCATCTTGGGCTAAAGTTCAGCAAGCAAAAGCCTCTGTAAAAGCTGCCCACGCTACCTTCAACAGTGCTGCACAAGATTTGATTTTACGTACAGCAAAGGCCTATTTTGCCGTATTGTTCGCAAAAGACACCCTTAATTTTGCCGAGGCCAAGCAACGCGCCAATAAACGCCAACTGGATCAGGCCGAACAACGGTTCAATGTTGGTCTTGATGCGATCACCTCTGTTTACGAGGCAAAAGCTGCCTATGACCAATCGATTGCCCAAGTCATTTCTGCTCAAAACAATCAAATCAATCAAAATGAAAATTTGCGCAAATTGACCAACCACGTTTATGACTTTGTATCACCCCTTAGAGGCAGTACAATACCTCTAATTAAACCAGAACCTAATAATGTTAATGATTGGGTCGCTGCAGGAATAAAGCAAAATTATAATTTGTTTACGGCAAAATTTAATTTACAAGCTGCTCGAGAAAATGTAAAAGTTCAAGCATCGGGCGCTTGGCCTACCCTTTCCCTTCAGGGAAACAGCGCCAGAACCATCAATAATGGCTCAGGCAGTAACTTTTTTGTGCCCTCATCGCAAATGATTTCAAATGTTGCCGTTGCATTGAATTTTCCAGTTTTTCAAGGCGGGTTGGTGGAGGCGAACACAAAACAAGCGCAATTTAATTTTCAAACAGCCAGCGAGCAATTAGAAAAAACCTACCGTGATGTCGTGGTAAACAGCCATATTGCGTTTAATACCATTGTCGATGGCATCAGTAAGGTAAAAGCCGATAGACAAACCATTATTTCACAAAAAAACTCTCTTGAGAGCACGGAAGCACAATACCAAGTAGGGACACGCACCATGGTCGATGTTGTTAATGCCCAACAGCGACTCTTTGAGGCCCAAGAACAGCTTGCGGCCGATCAATACGGCTTGATTAACTCGATACTTAATCTAAAATATTTGGCCGGCTCATTAAACGTAGATGATATTCAAGAGGTAAACTCATGGCTTTCAACTACTCGCATCAATAGCTTGCCACCACGAATGGCTACTAAAGATAAAAAGAAATAATCCTATGGGTCTACTAACAGACCCCCAAATCAGGTTGTAACTATGACATACGTACCCTCTACTACCGAAAAAAAATTATTACACTACACTGGGAAGGCGATTGCCGATTTCAACATGATTCAACGAGGCGATCGCGTCATGGTTTGTTTATCGGGAGGAAAAGATTCATTTACCATGCTTACGTTGTTGCATGCGTTAAGACGTCGCTCAAACAACAAATTTGACGTATTTGCCTTTACATTAGACCAAGCGCAGCCCGGCTGGGATGATAGTGTGCTGCGCGCCTGGCTTAAAGACCGCAACATAGAACATGAAATTTTAACACGCGACACCTATAGTATAGTCAAAGAAAAAATCCCGGAAGGCAACACGTATTGCTCATTATGCTCAAGATTAAGGCGTGGAATTATTTACCGTTACGCCGAAGAAAATGGCTTTAATAAAATAGCACTGGGTCATCATCGTGATGATTTAATTCGCACGCTATTGATGTCCATTCTATACACTGGTGATATCCGTTCAATGCCCCCAAAATTGCTCAGTGATAACAAAAAACACATCGTTATTCGACCCATGTGTTATGTGCAGGAACGCGACATCATAACCTATAGCAATGAACAAAATTTCCCAATCATTCCCTGCACGTTATGTGGCTCACAGGACAACCTTGCCCGCAAGCGTGTTGGACGATTAATTGACCAATTAGCAGAAGAAAATCCTAAAATACCGAGCAATATGTTACACGCATTGCAAAGTATTAGACCGAGTCAGCTGATGGATCAAGATTTATGGCAATTTAGGGACTTAGAAAAAAACCTGCTGAACGCCCCCCCATCGCATAATGAAGCAGTGTTTTCAGATAACGAACTTGTTGATAATGATGAAATATGATTCATTTATTATTTTTTTAAAACATGTTTTTCTAAAAAATAGCAGTAAATAGTTAACAAATCACTCGCTGTAGTATAACATTAGCTTACTATATACTGGCAGAGCATGAAAACGATGACTGAATTGCTAATCACTAATTTTCGTAAACTGCGTATTTATAAAAGCCGTAGTTTCAAATTTGATTTTATCGCTGCGATTGTTGTTTTTTTAGTAGCAATCCCCTTATGTCTTGGAACCGCGCTAGCCTCTGGCGCGCCACTTTTCTCAGGTATTTTGAGCGGTATTATTGGTGGCATTATCGTCGGAAGCCTAAGTGGCTCAGCTGTCAGCGTAAGTGGTCCTGCTGCTGGTATGGCAGCAGTCGTACTGGCCGCCATCAGCCAACTGGGGGACTTTAATACCTTTTTGTTGGCCTTGATGTTGGCGGGCTTAATACAGATTGTCATCGGTAATTTACGAGCGGGTTTTATTGCCGATTATGTACCTTCCAACGTGGTACAAGGGCTGCTTTGCGCAATTGGACTTTTGCTGATATTTAAACAGTTACCCCTTGCATTCACACTGTCCTCCGATATTGCCGAACTCAAAATGCATCTATTAGACATGGAGGAAGGATTTAGTTTTAAACCACTTCTAGATCTATCTTTTCATATCAATAGCGGCGCAATGATCATGTCTCTCACATCGATTGCTATTTTAATATTCTTTGATAAAACCTCTATCAAATGGCTTCACGTTATCCCCGGACCAATTGCTGTTGTCATCATGGCTATTCTTCTCAACGAGTTATTTATGTTCACTAACTCCTATCTGGTTCAAAATAGCCCCCAATTAGTTAATATACCAAAACATGAGGGAATTGGTGATTTTATTTCTCAGATGCACAGCCCCACGTGGTCTGCCTGGTCCAATCCTCAAGTCTATTTTTATGCAGCCCTGCTTGCCATTGTGGCATCACTTGAAAGCTTGCTAAATATCAAAGCAGGTGAAAAACTCGATAAAACCAGGCGTTACTGCTCTAAAGATAAAGAGTTAATCGCTCAAGGTATTGGTAATTTGGCCGCTGGGCTCATTGGGGGGATACCTATTACTTCCGTCATTGTCCGCACATCCGTCAATATCCAGACCGGTGCTAAGACCAAGTTTTCCACTATTTTACATGGCTTATTCATCTTGATCGCGGTGGCCTTAATACCACAAACAT
>CAXNER010000182.1:0-3867 GCA_964201315.1 Legionellaceae bacterium | reverse complement strand
ACACACCATCATGATGATCACGTAGGTGGCGTCGCGCAATTACTGAGTGTTTTCCCAAGCGCTGATGTGTTTGGGCCCGCTGACAAGAGAATTGCCGGAATTAATACTCATGTACGTGATGAGGATATCGTTCACATCGACACCCTTGCCTTTCGCGTACTGAATACACCCGGGCATACCATATCCCATATTTGTTACCAAGAGCCTACAAAAGGATGGTTATTTTGTGGAGACACCCTTTTTTCAGCGGGGTGTGGTCGCGTGTTTGATGGAACAATTGATATGCTCCACCACTCCATCTTATTATTAAAAAATCTACCGAACGACACAAAAGTCTTCCCAGGCCATGAATATACGCGCCAAAACTTACACTTTGCAGCTACTGTTGAGCCAGACAATAAAACCATTCAATCCTACCTGCTGCATTTACAAAAAAAAGCAGACGAATGCTCCTTGCCGTCCACCATTGCACTTGAGAAAAAAATCAATCCGTTTATGCGCACACACATACCGGCCATACAAGAGTACGCCAGAAGGGAAGGTGTTTCTTCTAAAGACTCGCAAGACATCTTTCAACTACTACGAGAGAAAAAAAACACATTTATTTTAACTTGAGAAGAGCAGTTAAAACCTGTGCCCTCCCAAATTAATTGTCACATATTAACCAATTAAAGAACTAATCGCACTTTTTTTGATTAAAATCAAGTCGCGGAGGGTTTCTTGTGCGTGTTTTTTTTAGTAGACTGCATGACCAATGATAAAACCAGGGTCGTTATTTTGACGTTTAAGTTATCACAAATATATCGTTGTTTATTTATTTTGCTTTGCACATGTAGCGTTATGATGCCTGCAACCGCTCGATCAACCCCCAATGTTTGGGATGTTTTACGTGGGCAATTCACACTTAACCATGAGTCAACCCAGCCCGCCGTACAACAACAAATTCGTTGGATAATTGCACATCCTAGCTATATACAAAAAATAGCTCGCCAATCAGAACCCTATATTTATCATATCGTCACCGAAATTAGAAACCGCAAACTACCGGGCGAGCTCGCTTTAATACCAATGATTGAAAGTGCTTATGATCCCTTCGCATATTCAGGAGCAGGAGCCGCCGGCCTTTGGCAACTTATGCCTGGAACAGGCACCGATCTCGGCTTAAAACAAGACTGGTGGTTTGATGGCAGACGAAGCATTGGTCCTTCAACCAACGCGGCTCTCAATTATCTAGCCTATTTGCATCGTTTCTTTAATGGTGACTGGGTGCTAGCTTTTGCAGCCTATGACTCAGGTGAAGGCACTTTAGCGAGAATTATTAAAAACAGCAATCTCTCAGGTCGTAAGATTAGTTTTTGGTCACTTAATGTCCCACAAGAAACAAGAGCTTATATTCCCCGATTGCTAGCGCTTGCTGAAATCATTCAAAATCCCCGCCGCTATCGCGTCGAACTTCCAGATATTCCACACGCACCTTATTTTGAAGAAGTTAATATTGGAAGCCAAATTGATCTGAACCACGCTGCAAAACTTGCAGGTATATCGTACAAGGATTTAATAAAGCTCAACCCTGGGTTTAACCGCTGGGCCACGGCACCATATCGTCCTTATAAATTATTAATCCCTGCGAGTAAGGTCGATGATTTCAGCAGAAATTTAGCCAATGTCCCTATAGATGAACGCGTGAGCTGGACGCGGCATAAAGTGAGTGCTGGTGATAATTTAGTGTTGATTGCTGAGCGGTATCACACTACGGTTAATTTAATTAAAGAATTGAATCAACTGAAAACTAGTGCCGTTAAAAAAGGTCAATTTGTTCTCATTCCGAGTGGTAGAAAACCAGTTATTGCCACTAAAGCCAGCACGCCGGCCGGTCCTAAAACATCGCACTTTATGGCAACCAAACAATATAAAGTCATTCATATAGTACAAAAAAATGAATCATATCAGCAAGTGCAGTTAAAATATGGCGTGACGGCTCATGACATTCAGTCATGGAATCATCTAGGCTCAAAAAATCAATTAAGGCAAGGACAGCAACTTATTATTTGGAAGCGTTCAAGTACAACAGGAATATATATCGTCAGAGCAGGTGATGCGCTTAGCACTATTGCGCAACGAAATAATACAAAAACCAATAGGCTAGTCCAATTAAATCCCGGATTAAAGGGTAAGCCCCTTCGCATTGGCCAAAAAATAATTTTGGGTTGAATCGTTATACTTGTTAACGTGCAGGAACAATTTGAATCATGTGTTATACTTAACCTATTGTTCAATAGGTAATTTAACTAAATGAAACTACTTTTTGATTTTTTTCCAATTTTATTATTTTTTATATGCTATAAATTTTTTGGCATTTATGCAGCCACAGCGGTGGCAATGATCGCATCATTGGTCCAAGTTATATTTCATCGCGTCAAACACCTTCGTTATGAAAAAATGCATTTGATCAGCATGAGCCTTATCATGGTATTAGGTGGTGCTACCTTATTTTTTCATAACCCTTGGTTTATCAAGTGGAAACCGACTGGAATCTATTGGTTATCCGCGCTTGTATTTCTAGGGTCATCATTTATTGGAAAAAAGACCGTCATTCAAAAAATGATGGAAGGTAACGTCAGTTTACCACCAGTCATATGGGGCCGTTTGAATGCCGCATGGGCATTGTTTTTTGTTGTAATGGGTGCGCTCAATATATACGTTGCTTACAACTACGATACAGATGTTTGGGTTAACTTTAAATTATATGGTGGAGCAGGCTTTACATTGCTCTTTGTTTTCTTCCAAGCCATTTATTTAACCAAACACGTCGTAGAAAAAGACTTAGAAAAGCAACCATCTGGAAACCCACCCCTATAGGGCACACTGTAAAAACAGATCCTTTTGAGGAGCAAACATGCGATTGCTACTGGTTGAAGATGATGAGTTACTTGGCGACGCCGTTAAAACGGGGCTAATGCAATTTGGCTACATTGTTGATTGGCTTAAAGACGGTGAGTCTGCGCGATCTGCACTCAAATCCGAATCATTTGAGCTTATCATTTTAGATTTAGGATTACCCAAGTTATCCGGAATAAATCTATTACAATCCATCAGACACGACGGCAATGCCACCCCTGTCATTATCTTGACTGCGCGGGAATCCGTTGAAAGCCGAGTCAAGGGCTTGGACAGTGGCGCTGATGATTATATTATCAAACCTTTTGATTTAAATGAGCTAAGTGCTCGGATCCGAGCGCTTGTTAGACGCTCTCAGGGCCGAGCGGACACGGTACTTCAATACCGCAACGTTACACTAGACCCAGCAGCCCACTCTGTTATGGTTGATGACATTACCGTGAATGTACCTCGCAGAGAGTTTGCCTTGTTGCAAAAATTATTAGAAAACAGTGGTCATGTTTTATCAAGAGAACAGCTGATGCAAAGCATTTATGGCTGGGATGAAGATGTAGACAGTAATGCATTAGAAGTGCACATTCATAACTTGCGTAAAAAGCTCAATGCCAGTTTTATTCGTACAAGTCGCGGCGTGGGTTATATGGCTGAAAAAAATGAGGGTACTTAGGAGGCTCTGAGTAGCGTGAAATCATCAATACGCAAGTTTCTATTAATTAATCTACTATTGGCAATTACAATTACCACTACCCTTACTGCTATTGGTAATTATTACCTTGATCAAAAAGATATCCAAGAGCACTTAGATACCTTAATGGCTATTTCGGCTTTATCTTATCAAGCGCTATTGGGCGATGATTTACACCAACGCCCCCTGCATAAAATTCAAGACTCTTTAGAAACTATTCCACAAAAAGTTGAGACGTATTATCAACGCCCATTTATTGATAGTGAGCCGCCAGAACATTATTT
>CAXNER010000181.1:0-3873 GCA_964201315.1 Legionellaceae bacterium | reverse complement strand
TTAAGCGAAAATCACTTCAACTTGTGTAAACAAGCAGCAGAAATTGCGGAGCACTTTCACGCCAAACTGTATTTATTACACGTGATTGAACCCCCGGCCAGTTTACAACTCGCACAAGGGCTTGGTTTTGCTGAGTTTTATCTCCCCATTAAGGACAATGCACAAATCGTCATGCGTGCCTTGGGTGACGCCTTAAGCATACCAACCAGCCAGCAATTTGTTGAAATCGGTTCGATTAAAGAACATGTTCTCAATAAGGCTAACGAATTGGCCTGCAATCTGATTATTATTGGAAGCCATACTCCGAGTAATCTACCGGCATTTTTAGGCGGCACGGCGCACGCTGTAGTCAACCACGCGCCATGTGACGTACTAACACTTCGAGCTCATTAATAATTTCGCCTAGAATAATTCCTCTTTTTTAAGAGGAATTATCTACTAATGTGCATGACAACCTATTTTCAAATGGACTTGATAAAATTTAGTTCGACTTCCTTCAATAAATCCCCGTGTTTCCAACACTTCATACCAATCAAGTTTTCCGTGTGTTTTAACGGCTTGTGCGATAGCGTTGTTGATTGCCTCTTCGATGTTTTCCGTTGAGGTACCCACCAATTCAACGACTTGATAAACTTTTCCAGTCATGATGTTTCTCCATTAAAAATTACTCATTCATACGTTGTTGCGCCTTTGCGATGGCTTTTCGGATAGCTTTTGCATCCTCAGATTGTGGCGGCAGTATGTTTTGTAACCGTTGCCAATAATCAATCGCCGGTCTATAAGCATGCCCAAGAAATGCATCCATGGCAAGCATTGCTAATGCGTCAGGTTGATTTTTATTTTTTTGTAACACAGATTGAAACAACCCCCTAATCTCCTCATTAAACGCTTGATGGTTTAATTGCCAAAGACTTTCTGCATAATTAACCGTTATTTTAATCTCATCTGGGTTCAATGTATGCGCTTTAACAAATACATCATGTGCTTGCTGCCATTGATTTTGACTTACATAAAGTCGTCCTAACAAATACCACCCCTCGGCACTGTCAGGTTGTTTTTTTAACCGTGCTAAGAGCTTTTTCACCAAGTCATCTGGTCCATGAATAGACTTCAACATAAGTTGTACTTGTTTCTGATTGGCACGTTGCTGTTGGTAGTTAATCCACTCAGGAAAAGCCCCCCATCGCCAATAAGCAATGAACACAAAGCCCGCTAGAACGGGCATCAGTATCAACGCGCTCTTTATTGACTTGCAAAGGGGAAAAAGCACAATCATCAATGCCAGAATAAAAAGAAGTATAAAACCACCAAATAACCACCATTCATTCATTACTAGTTCTCTTCAAACAAGACTTCCAAAAAATAGCTAAACCAATGAGCATAAACAGAAAAGGCCCGAACCAGAGAAATACAGTTACCGCTTTAACTGGGGGATTAAACAAAATAAAATCCCCGTAGCGCGCCGTCAAATACTCTATTATTTCGCTATCACTCTTCCCTGATTTAACAAACACATAAACTTCATTGCGTAAATCTTTAGCAAGTCCTGCATTCGAATCAGCCAAGTCTTGATTTTGGCAAACAAGGCAACGTAATTCGCGCAACAAATGATTAAATTGCGCCTCTTTTTGAGGTGTATCTAATGGGTATAACGAATTGGAAAAACCAGTGATGCTCACAAGAGAGAGCCCTAATAATAGAAACAAGGTTACCGCTAAACGCATCAAAGACACGCCATAGGGATTATGCATTAGGCTTTCTCCAACAACTGTATACGCGCTACAAACTCTCGCTTCCAAATGTCTTCTGTTAGTATCCCAGCATGGCGATAGCGAATAATCCCTACCTTATCAATAAGAAATGTTTCTGGTGCACCATACACACCTAAATCAATAGCAACCTTACCATCAACATCTACACCCACTGATTTATAAGGATTACCCCACTCACCTAACCATGCCCTTGCCTCTTTTGGATTATCTTTGTAGTTAAGACCATAGATAACTACGCCCTCACGGGCCAACTGCATTAAGAAAAATTGCTCATCTGTACATGCCGCACACCAGCTCGCCCACACATTTAATAGAGTAACATGCCCACGCAGTAATGCCGGCGTAAACGCTGGGTTACCTTCCATTAACGCTAATAATTGAAATGGGGGTAAGGGTTTGCCCAGTTTTGCCAACGGCAACTCGTGTGGATCAAGTGATAAGCCACGCCAAAAAAAGATAACCAAAACCGCAAAAACCAAGAATGGAAGACTACGCCAATGTGCCCGCTTCATTCGCTTGCCTCAGAAAAACCACACCCAGTTTTTTTAGATCGTGTAGATTTAATGTAGTAACGCCTATTTGTTAAGGCGAATACCCCACCCATCACTATCAAAAATCCGCCTCCCCAAATCCAACGCACTAAGGGTTTATAGTACAAACGTACCGACCATGCATCATCGTCTAGCGGTTCACCTAAAGCGATATAAAGATCCCTAAAGGGAGTCACATCAATTGCTGAGTCTGTCATCGTCATTTGACCCACATCATAGGTGCGTTTCTCTGGGTATATTTCTGCATAATGGTGGTTGGTGCTGGTTATTAAAAAATGCGCACGACTTCCATGATAATTTGGACCAACCAGCACTGCCTCACTTACAAATTTGATAGTATAACCCGCAAGTACCGTAATGCTCCCTGGCGCCATTTTTACATCATCTTGCAGGCCATAACCTCCGGATACGGAAATTCCAATCATCATCACTGCCATACCACAATGCGCAATAACCATACCCATAAAAGACTGACCAAGCGCTCGAATACCTTTTTGTTTAATTCTAATCCAGAGTGCCTTAAACGTACTTAATAGCACCCACGCAGCGAGTACTAATCCTAAATACACAGCACCACTGATTTTTTTTTCAAAAAATAATAAAAGCAATCCTGGAACAATAAAGCTCAACAGCACTTCACGGCTAAGCATAGAGAACACCCGCTTAAGGCTGTCTCGTTGCCAATGCATATGAACACCTAAACCCATCAGTATGAAAATAGGAATCATTAATGGAATAAATACTGTATTAAAATAAGGAGCACCCACCGATAATTTGCCTAAACCAAGCCCATCAATCAATAATGGATACACCGTGCCCATTAATACCGTCAACATGGCAACCACAAGAAATACACCATTTAACAACATCCCAGTTTCTCGAGATACAATTTCTGGTTGAAAGTGCCGTTGTACTGCTTGTGCGCGTGTTGCAAACAATAACAATGAACCACCAATAACTATCAGTAAAAAAATCAAGATATACATGCCTCGCGCTGGATCCACTGCAAAGGCATGCACCGAGGTTAAAACGCCTGAGCGCACCAAAAATGTACCCACTAAACTTAAAGAAAATGCGCTAATGGCAAGAAAGAGTGTCCAAGCTATGAATTGCTGTCGTTTTTCACTAACCACAAGTGCGTGCAGTAGTGCAGTACCCGCCAGCCAAGGCATAAACGATGCGTTTTCGACAGGATCCCAAAACCACCAACCACCCCAACCGAGCTCTCGATAAGCCCACCAACTTCCTAAAGTGATACCAGCGGTCAAGCAACACCAAGCCGCTAAAGTCCATGGTCGTGTCCACTTGGCCCAGCAAGATTCAACACGCCCTAACCAAAGGGCCGCTATTGCAAATGAAAAAGCCACCGAAAACCCAACATACCCCATGTAGAGCATAGGAGGATGAAATAAAAACCCAGGATCTTGCAACAAAGGATTTAAATCCCGACCTGTACTATTTAACAACTCAAACTGTCGAGCAAATGGATTAGATGTAGCGAGGAGAAATAAAATAAAGCCAACACTAAGCCCGCCTAGCACAACGAGCAC
>CAXNER010000180.1:0-3891 GCA_964201315.1 Legionellaceae bacterium | reverse complement strand
CTATCCCAACCGAGATTGTTTTTAGGATACCCACATCCGCAAGTTCGAATCAATACAAAAAAATCTTATATTGGAAAGACGATATTTTAAATGGTAGGTGGGCCAAAAATGGTGTGGAAGCCCTAGCATTACTGACCCCAGAAATAACTGATCTGCAACTGCTTGAACACTTTTCGTATTATTATGAACAAGTGGTGAAGCCTTTAAGCACGGAGAGAGACACCATCATTGATTTCTGTGAAAAATACTTAATGGCCTCCCGTCATACCCCTCTTGACAAGCAGGACGACTACACCGCTTATTTGTGTAATATTTTATACCGGATTTCCAAAAATACCGACATATTCAATATGAATATCAAGCATGAAATGACTGGTAACGCACTACCCTTCCAGGCCGTGCTTAATGTTGCCCAATCCTTACCTGACCCTGTATTAAAGATTTATCAGGCGCAGAACACGACAAGCTCCATCCTTGATACGACACTGAATATATGGAAATCCCTAGGAGAGGATGTTTTGGCTCCGAGCTTACCTATTTCAGCGCTACCCTGCACATGGTTGTCTGATTTTACGGTTGAGCGTCTCATTCAGGAATCTCTATTAGACAAATCAGCTGCAGACCGTTTATTTTTAGACAAAGAGGCATACAAAAAACAAGCACGTATTTTTGGTAGGCCCCCTAAAGAGACTCGATCTGATATAGCCCAAAGTCAGGTTTTAAATCAAGCAGAGCTTGCTGCCGGTTCTGAACAATGTGATGCATTGAAACAAATGAAAGAAATTGCATGTGTGATGCTAGCGGATGCCTCCACTTGTAAAGCATTGGGAGCTAGCGCACAAAAATTCGTTGATGCATTAGACGTTGAGCGAAAACAAAGAATAGATACATTGCTACTCTTAGCCAATGAGGGGCCTCAAGACCCTAAGAAAAAACAACATCGCGACGTTGAGCTGGATAGTGGCGCACGTGCACCCTTAGATGAACAACACTTATTTGCGCTATACTTTAAAGCGGATAAAGTCAGTTATGCTTTAGCCACTGGATTATCCGATCCACAGATAGAAGCGCTGCATAGCCAATTAAGTCAAATACTTGCCATTTCCGTGAGACAACAAGGGTTGAAGCGACTGATAGATGCTACAAATGAAGCGCGAGATCCATCATCTTTGCCACATATTGCACATGAGTTATTCACAGAAGACCTGGTGGACTATACTACCCAATCCGTGTTAGCACTCTTTCAATATCATGAAAACGTGCTACTGCGTCCTCAACAAATCGAAGCCATTAAGCGACTATCGGCTACACCTGGCGCCGATCGCTATACCTTTGTGGAATCGATTGAAAAAATCATCATGGGCGGTGGCAAATCAAAAGTCATGCTACCTTTACTGGGCCAAATCAAGGCCAAGGGTCACAATCTTGTGGTGTTTGAGGTTCCACGCCCCTTATTTAAAACCACCTGCGTGGATTTATCCAATACCTCCATTCCCTTATTTGACCAAAAAGCCCGTCCTTTTGAGTTTAGTCGTAACAGTGATTGCAGTGCTGAAAGCCTCGAGTTTATGTACTCAACATTGATCGACACCATTGTCCGTAAAGATTATTTAGTGACGACTGGGGACTCAATACAATCTCTAGAACTTAAATATCTAGACCTTTTAATCAAACGTCCTGAAAGTGATGAGGACATTAAAGCCTGGACAAAGAAAATCGAATGGTTGGATAAATTGGTTACGCTGTTTCGTACCCGTGCTGATGTGGTGATGGATGAAGTTCATCAAGCATTACAATTAAAGAAAAAATTAAATTACACCCTCGGTGAGAAGCACCAAATACCCCTGCACATCACGAGCGAGTGTGTAGAAATATATCGATTTTTCGAACACGTGAGTTTGAGTGCGCACTGCGGTAAAATGGCCCATAGCAAATCCCTTGAGGAGGTATTAAAAAACAATCAATGGATCACCACAGACACTGAGTGGCAGGCAGCGATGGCGGACTTAAGACAAGCGCTGGTGAAAAGTGATCTAAGCCCATTGAACCACATGTTAAAACGCATGCAGCCTAAGCCAAGTCCTCTGGACAAAGAGTCTTTGCTGCGTTATTTAGCCAACGAAGGGGACACTATTCCAGCATTTATTCTCAGCAGTCCTTCCAAAACAAAAAATACATTTGCTCTCTATAAAGAACAAATCAATCAACTATTACCACAAACACTAAAACGAAAATTAAATGAACATTATGGTGCCTCAAAACAACACATCAAAGAGGGCATTGCCATTCCTTATGTTGCTAATAATGCTCCTAGTGAACAAAGCCGGTTTGGTAATTATTTAGAGGCCATTAATTACACCATTCAGATGCTCATGATCGATGGTCTTCGTCCAGAGACATTAAAACAATACTTAGGCCAACTTCAAGCACAGGCGCGACAAGAGTTTCTTAAAAACCCTGAGTTGACCGGGGTTGAATTGACTGAATCATGTAAACAGTTTCAACGTTTAGCACCCCATGTAGGCGTCTCTTTAAACGAAATTCGTTTGGATGAAAATGAGCAATTTGATTTGGTATTCAATGCCATACGCTCTAATAAAGAGCTGATTTGTGAAGTATTAAAGACGGATTTATTAATGCAAATTCAGATTGAATCTGAAATTTTGCACAGCGACGCCTTTTCCCTCGTGGATAGCTATCGCTCTTGTCAAGGCGTTACCGGAACGCCTTCGAACAGCTCGACGTATCATCAACGGCTTGCTTATCATAAAGAGACAGCCGCAGCAACGGATGGCTTTATTATAGGCCGGCTTAAAGAGAAAAAGACGGCTATTCGCTCTGTGGCTCATACGTCAACGGATACCCTTCTGGCCGGATTGTTCAGTAGCAAGGACGCAAGGGATTCGATGCGTGCCATCATTGATATTTGCGCAACCTTTAAAGGTATAGAGAACCTCGATGTGGCCAAGGCCATTGCTCACTATGTGCGAGATCATGCAATTCAATTTTCAATTCCAGCCCCATTACAATACATCCTATTTTTTAATAATGACAACATATTGTGTGCGCTACCGATTGAAGAGGGTAAAACACCCATTACAATAGGCTCAACAGACCCGGATGCGATCAATCTCAAGTTGGGATGCTCACCCGATGAACGTTTTAGTTATTATGACCAATCACATACAGTTGGTGTGGATCTTAAACAAGCACGACGCGCTAAAGCATTCGTGTTGGCTGATCATGAAACACCTCTCCAAAGTTTCTTACAAGGCTGTTTACGGATGAGGGGCCTACAAGATGAGCAATCCGTTGAAATCATCATGCCTGAAGGCCATAGAAATCATGACATTGACGCCTTGATGACGCAAATGGCCACCCATGAAGAGCAACAATTACAACAAGATGTATTTTCAGCCACTCAAGCCAAAATGACTAACATCATTCGTAACGACCTCATGAAGCGGGTGCTTGCATTGCCGAGTGAAGACGCTGAGAAAAAACACCAGTACGCGGCCATTGCATTCAGACACTACTTTGTCGAACAAGCCTCCCACGATTTTTTTAAACTCTATGGGAGTCTTGCTAGCAAACGCTCTGCAAAGGACATATTAGCAGAACAGTGTGAGCGCTTGATTAAAGATTGGTCTACTATTTTACAGAATCTTCCTGATGGCGACCAACTCGTAGATGTTGATAAAATGCGCAGTGATTTAACTGAGGTTATCACAAGCGCATTACCCCTCTGCCAACCGACTTACTTAAGTCCTACACAGCAAGAACAAGACATGACCGTTGAGGTACAAAAGCAAACGAGAATTGAACAGAAAAAAGAACGTCAACAACAGCTCGCGACCTTTAACCCCACGCTGCAACCAGAAGAATATGAGA